>JAIRVA010000021.1 GCA_031254155.1 Propionibacteriaceae bacterium | reverse complement strand
CTGCGGCCCGAGATTTTCCGCCACCACGAGCCCGTACTCGACGCCTGGGGGAACTCGCTCAGCCGTCCCGCCCTGGCCTGGCTCAACGGGACGACCGGCGAGATGGGCGACGCGGACTGGCACGACCCGGCCCGCCAACTGCTCGGCATGTACGCGTCGTCGGCCACCGAGGCATTCATCCTGTGGTTGTACGCCGGCGCCGATCCAGTCGACATCACGCTGCCGGACGAGGCGTGGGGCACGGGGTACCGCATCCTCATTCACACCGGCGAGGCGGCGGAACTGCCCATCCCCGGCGAGGGTCTCGCCCCGGGGGCGACCCTCACCATTCCGGGCCGGACGGCGGTCCTGATGCAGGTCAAGGTCCCCAGCGTGGCGACGATACCGACGGTACCCGTTGTTGAGCCCACCCCGGCCACCCCGGTAGTCTGAGGCCATGAGCAAGCCCGTACGTCCGGCGCCACGCGCGCCCAAGACCGGCCCGCAACCCGTGAAGCTCGCCCGCGGCATCGGGCGTATCCCCGTCGTCAAGGTGGCACCCGTCATCGAAGGGGGCGCCTACCCGGCCAAGGCCGTCGTCGGCGAGGCCTTCCCCGTCTCCGCCCGCGTCTTCCGCGAGGGCCACGACGCCCTCGGCGCCACGGTCGTCCTCACCGCCCCGGACGGGCGGGAACTCGCCTATCCCCTGACGCAGGTCTGGCCGGAGGGTCTCGACATTTTCGAGACCTGGGTGACCCCCGACGCGCCGGGCGCGTGGACGTTCCGCGTCGAAGGCTGGTCGGATCCGTGGGGCACCTGGCTGCACAACGCGCGCATCAAGGTCCCCGCAGCGATCGACCTGGAACTCGTCCGGCTCGAGGGCGAGGCGCTGCTCACCCGGACGATCGCGGACCTCGCCGCCACGGATGTCGAGACCGCCGCCCGCCTCGCCGCCTACGCCCCGGCCTTCGCTGCCCCGGCCAACCCGGCGGCGCTCACGACCCTCCTCGACGACGCCTCCTTCCGGGATCTCGTCGCCCGGCACCCGCTGCGCGACCTGGTCTCGCCGACCGCCGATTTCCCCTTGTGGGTGGACCGGGAGCGGGCGCTGTTCTCGGCGTGGTACGAGCTGTTCCCGCGGTCCCAGGGGGCCTTCCAGCGGGACGACGGCAGCTGGGTGTCGGGGACCTTCGACACCGCCGCCGAGCGGCTGGCGGCGGTCGCGGCCATGGGCTTCGACGTGGTCTACCTGCCCCCCATCCACCCCATCGGCACCGCGTACCGCAAGGGCAAGAACAACACGCTCGACGCCGGGCCAGACGACCCCGGCTCCCCCTGGGCGGTCGGCGGCGCGGCGGGCGGCCACGACACCATCCACCCCGACCT
Organism: Propionibacteriaceae bacterium; assembly: GCA_031254155.1. Classification (GTDB taxonomy): domain Bacteria; phylum Actinomycetota; class Actinomycetes; order Propionibacteriales; family Propionibacteriaceae; genus WQYJ01. Next base: position 2,777 of record JAIRVA010000021.1, on the reverse strand, counting down.
GGGCGACGAGGCGGCCTTCGCCCGGTTCGTCGACCGCGCCCACGCCCTGGGCCTGGAGGTCGCGCTCGACTTCGCACTCCAGGTCTCCCCCGACCACCCCTGGGTCGCGGCGCACCCCGACTGGTTCACGACCCGCCTCGACGGGACAATCGCGTACGCCGAAAATCCGCCGAAGAAGTACCAGGACATCTACCCCATCAACTTCGACCACGACCCGGGCGGTCTCTACCGCGAGTGCCTGCGCCTGCTCGAGTTCTGGGTGAAGCGGGGTGTCACCATCTTCCGCGTCGACAACCCACACACCAAGCCGGTCGAGTTCTGGGCCTGGCTCATGGCCCAGATGCGTCGGCGCCACCCCGAGGTGTTGTTCCTCGCCGAGGCCTTCACCCGTCCGGAGATGATGCACGCCCTCGGCAAGGTCGGGTTCCACCAGTCGTACACGTACTTCACCTGGCGGACGGAAAAATGGGAGCTGGAAGAGTACGGCAAGGAACTCGCGGGCGACATGGCCGCCTTCTACCGCCCGAACTTCTTCGTCAACACCCCGGACATCAACCCCCTCTACCTGCAGGACGGCAACCCGGCGGGCTTCGCGATCCGCGCCATCCTGGCCGCGACGATGAGCCCGAGCTGGGGCGTTTACTCCGGCTTCGAGCTGTTCGAGCACGCGGCGCTGCCGGGCCGGGAGGAGTACCTTGACTCGGAGAAGTACGAGTACCGCCCGCGCGACTACGCCGCGGAGCCCAACCTCAACAAGCTGATCACGCTGCTCAACGGCGTCCGCCGCGAGCACCCGGCGCTGCAGCGCCTGCGAAACATCCGCTTCCTTGACACGGGCAATGACCGTATTATCGCCTTCACCAAGTCCGCGGGCGATGACCACGTCATCGTGGTGGTGAGCCTCGACGCGTATGGGCCACAGTACGGCCAGGTCCACCTCGACCTCGGCGCTCTGGGCGGGACAGATGGCTCCATCGCGGTCACCGACCATCTGAGCGGCCACGCCTGGACCTGGTACGCGGACAACTTCGTCGCGCTGACCCCCGACCAGCCAGCCCATATTCTGACAATTTCGGACTAGTCTTGGACGTGGGACGAATCCCGTCCACAAAAGGAGGAACGATGGCGTACGATCTGGCCGGGGAGTTGCGGGGCACCGACATGGAGGGCCTGGCGACCGGCGGTGACACGGAACTGTGGAAACGCCTGGGTGCCCACGTCACCAGCGTGCTGGACCCCGTCACGGGCAAGCGCATCCCCGGCGTCCGCTTCTCCGTCTGGGCGCCCAACGCGAAGCGCGTGCTCGTGGCCGGCGACTTCAACTACTGGTCGGGCGACGAGATGCTCCAACTGCCGGGGACGGGGGTCTGGTCGCGGTTCATCGAGCAGCGGGGGCCGGGCACACAATACAAGTTCAAGGTCCTGGGCGCGGACGACGTCTGGCGCGAGAAGGCCGACCCGATGGCCCAGTACGCCGAGACCGACGGCAAGTCCGCCTCGATCGTTTTCGACTCGACGTACGCCTGGGGCGACCAGGGTTGGCTGGACTACCGCGCGGCCTGGAAGGCGTGGGAATCGCCGATGTCGATCTACGAGATGCACCTCGGCTCGTGGCGGCAGGGCAAGGGGTACCGCGACATCGCCGACGAGCTCATCGAGTACGTGACCTGGCAGGGGTACACCCACGTCGAGTTCATGCCCCTCTCGGAGCACCCTTTCCTCGGCTCGTGGGGCTACCAGGTCACCGGCTACTACGCCCCGACCTCGCGGTACGGCAACCCGGACGACTTGCGATACCTCATCGACCGGCTGCACCAGGCTGGCATCGGCGTCATTATGGACTGGGTGCCGGGCCACTTCGCGACCGACGAGTGGTCGCTCGTCAAGTTCGACGGGACGAGCCTCTACGAGCACGCCGACCCCCGCCAGGGTTTCCATCCCGACTGGGGCACGTACATCTTCAATTTCGGGCGCAACGAGGTGAAATCCTTCCTCGTGTCCAACGCGTTGTACTGGATCCAGGAGTTCCACATCGACGGTCTGCGCGTCGACGCGGTCGCCTCGATGCTGTACCTCGACTACTCCCGCAAGGCGGGCGAGTGGATCCCCAACTGCTTCGGCGGGCGGGAGAACCTGGAGGCGATCGACTTCCTGAAGTACGTCAACTACCATTTGTACAAACGTTGCCCCGGCGTCGTGATGATCGCCGAGGAGTCGACGGCCTTCGAGGGCGTCACCAAACCGGTCGGTGACGGCGGGCTCGGCTTCGGCTTCAAGTGGAACATGGGCTGGATGAACGATTCGCTGCGGTACGTCGAGCTGGACCCGGTCTACCGGCAGTGGCACCACGACGACATCACCTTCGCGATGGTGTACGCGTACTCCGAGAACTACATCCTGCCCATCAGCCACGACGAGGTCGTCCACGGCAAGGGCTCAATGATCGACAAGATCCCCCAGGACGACTGGCGCAAGTTCGCCACGCTGCGGGCGTTCTACTCCTACCAGTGGGCGTGGCCGGGCAAGCAACTGATCTTCATGGGCCAGGAGTTCGGGCAGCGGCGCGAGTTCACCGAGGCGGCGTCACTGGAATGGTGGGTCGCCGACCTCTGGGGCCACCGCGGGCTGCAACGCCTCTTCCGCGACCTGAACGCGGCCTACCGGTCCAACCGGGCCTTCTGGCGCAAGGACACCGATCCGGCCGGCTTCCAGTGGCTGGTCGGCGACGACTCGGCCGCCAACGTCTTCGCCTGGCTGAGGACTGACGGACAGAACCG
>JAIRVA010000308.1 GCA_031254155.1 Propionibacteriaceae bacterium | reverse complement strand
GCGCGCCCACCGCCGCGAACGGGCCACGCCGACGGGTGGCGGTGGTCGCCTGCACCTTGGGCAGGTCCTCCCACAATGGTTCGCCCTGCCAGGTGGCCAGGCGTTTCTTGGCCTCCGCGTACCCGTGCGCGAGCAGCAGGGTTAGCGCGATGACGGGTACGCCGACCCAGATGATGAGGGTACCGACGCCGACCGACAGGAGGCAGACGGTGGCGACCCACACGGCGAAGCTCAGCACCCAGCTCAAGAGGTGGCCGGCGAGAGCCTTGGACCACCGGCTGACGAGTCCGGTGCGGGCGGGGAGAGAAATCATTGTCGTACTCATGCCTTCAATCTCACCAGGCGGCGGGCTCGCGCACAGCCCGGCGGCCCCCCGTTCCCTGGTAGGGCTAACCCTACCTTGGGAAATGCTGGTCCGCCGGCGTCCGCCCGAGCACGGTGCCTACTCGGGGAAGATTGGGGGTTTCGGGACTGCCTCGGGTGGTGTAAACGGTATATCCTTGGAAAGGAGGGTACATCGGCGTACCCGCATCGAGAAAGGTGCAAACGTGACCAAAGTCTTCGCTCACCGTGGCGCGAGCGGGTACGCACCGGAGAACACGCTCGCCGCTTTCCGGCTGGCGTCGGATCTCGGGGCGGACGGAGTGGAGCTTGACGTCCAGTTGAGCAAGGACGGCGAGGTCGTCGTCCTCCACGACGAGACGGTGGACCGGACGACGAACGGTACGGGGTGGGTGAAGGACCTCACGCTCAGGGAACTCCAGGCCCTGGACGCGTCGCTGGGCAACGAGACCTATCCCGGCGCCACTATTCCGACCCTCGACGAGGTGTTCGACGCGCTGGCCGATTCGCCGCTGACGATCAACATCGAGATCAAGGATTCGCGCGTCGCCTACCCGGGGCTCGCGGAGAAGGTCCTGGCGATGATCGATGAGCGCGACTGGGAGTACCGCGTCACCATTTCCAGTTTCAACCACATGACGCTGGCCCACATCCGCCAGATCGGGTCGCTGGTGTACACCGGGGTACTCTTCGACGACATTCTCTTCGAGCCGTGGAACTACGCGCACCAACTGTGGGCGACGGCGCTGCACCCGCCGCTGGAGTACGTGGACAGCGTGGCCAACCTCCTGCGTGAGGCCCATAACTCCTTGCTGGAGATCAATGTCTGGACCGTGAACGAGGTGGCCGACATCGACCGCATGCTCACCAGACGGGTCGATGGGATCATCACCAACTACCCCGACCGGGCCCTGGAACGCCGGGACTGGCTGGGGTTGTGAAGCGCCAGTATGCTGGTGCCATGACACAACTTATCGAGTCCCCCCTGGCCGAGGTGCACCGTGCCCTCGGTGCGAAGTTTGCCGAATTCGGCGGTTGGAACATGCCCGTGGCGTACGCCGGTGTCGTGGCCGAGCACACCGCTGTCCGAACGGCGGTGGGGGTGTTCGATGTCTCACATCTGGGTACTTTCGTTGTCGAAGGTCCGGGCGCGGCCGACTATCTCAACACCCGCCTCTCGAACGATCTGGAGCGGATCGCCCCTGGTCAGGCCCAGTACACGCTGCTGCTGGACGCGGCGGGCGGGGTCGTCGACGACATGATCGTCTACCTGTTCGCGCCCGACCGCGTCGTCGTCATTCCCAATGCCGCCAACTCCGACGAGGTCATCCGGCGGCTCAAGGATGGCAGCCCGGCCGCGCTCACGTGGACCGACCGGCACACCGCCGACGCGATCATCGCGGTCCAGGGCCCGCGGTCGGCGGAGGTCCTGGCCGCCGTCGGTCTGCCGGCTGGCATCGGCTACATGAGTTTTGTGGCGGCGGCGTCCGGGGACGGCCCGCTGACGGTGTGCCGGACGGGGTACACGGGCGAGCGGGGGTACGAGCTCGTCGTTCCCGCTCCGCACGCTTCGGCCGTCTGGGAACGCCTGATGGCGGCGGGGGAGCCGCTTGGCCTTGCGCCCTGTGGCCTCGGCGCCCGCGACACCCTGCGGACCGAGATGGGCTACCCGCTCCACGGCCACGACCTCTCCCTCGCCATCTCGCCCGTCGAGGCCCGCGTCGGCTGGGCGGTCGGCTGGAAGAAGGCACTTTTCGACGGCGACGAGGCGGTACGCGTGGTGCGCCGCGACGGCGCCACCCGGACGCTGCTCGGTATCAAGGCTTGTGGACGGGGGATTCCCCGGCCCGGCATGACCGTGGTCGACGCGGACGGCCAGCCCATCGGAGAGGTGACTTCGGGGACTTTCTCGCCGACGCTGAAGACCGGCATCGGGCTGGCCTTCGTCCCGCCAGCGCTCGCCGCCGGGGACACGGTCCACGTCGCGGTCCGGAACCGCTCCGAAGCGTTCGAGCTTGTCCGGCCGCCCTTCGTACCGTCCCATGTGATGGACTGAACCTTCACCGCCCAACGCCACCGGGGGACACTCCCCGGTGGCGTTGTTGTGCCGTGTCCTGAGTGTCCGTACTTGATACAATCTCGTCACCGCTTTATTATTGAACATGTCAAGATGGGTATATGGGGATGACAAGGAAGAATATCGGGTGCGCACGCGACAAATGCCTGATCCTCGTATTTGTAAAAACCTAGTTATAACTATGTTCTAAGGGGTGAAGGTGGCAGTCAGAATTGACCACCCGGTTTTCGATGGTACGACGGGGCGCGGCGACCACCGGGGTCGTCGGACTCACGTCATTCGGCTTCTGCGGGACTCGAAGGAGCCGCTGACCGTCGAGCAAGTGGCGAAGCGGGTCGGCCTGCCCCCCAACGCGGCGCGGTTCCACTTGGAGTCGCTCGTCGAGGCGGGGTTCGCGGTCCGGATGACACAGAACCGGGCGACGCCCGGACGGCCGCGGGTCGCGTACCTGGGTACGCTGCCGACCCAGACCGACGAGCGCGAACAGGGGTACCGGCTACTCTCCGAGATCCTGGCCACCGCGGTCGCCAGCGCGAACGGCGACGCCGACGAGTGGATGTACCGGGCCGGGATCGACTGGGGCCGCTGCATCACGAGCCGGTGCGACCCCGAGTGCCCGTTGCCCGAGACCGACAATTTGCGGGGCCTGGTGGAGAAGCTGGACGCGCTGTGGTTCGCGCCCGAGCTGGCCGGCGGCGACCCGCCGACTCTGGTTCTCTACAATTTTCCGTTTCTGGAGTCCACGCGGCGCTTCCCGCAGGTCCTGTGCCAGCTCAACGCGGGGCTCGTCAACGGGATCCTGGAGGAGATGCACTCCGGTTACCGGCTTGGCCACCTCCGGGCCAACCTCGCGGGGCACCGCTGCGAGGGTGATCTCGTCAAGGCGACGGGCCGCGTGGCCAAGGTACCGCTCGAGGTGACGGCGAACCACCACCGCCGGACCGAGTGAGGGCTAGTCGTCGCCGAGGTGCATGGTGTACTGCGGCGACGTACCGTCCACCAGCGTGACCTCGTCGACCCCCTCGGCCAGCAGGTCACCGAAAGCCGTTGTCATCCACTCTTCGGCATCCTCGCGGGTCGCCCAACCGGTCACCAGGTCGTCTTGGATGTCGACGTCCTCGACCGACGAGGACGGCTCCCACGTCCACATCACCGCTTGTCCTCCGGGTTCGGCCAGACCCACGGCGAGCCGCGCTTCACGCGCGGCGCGGGCCGGCGCGAGCGGCGCATCATCATGGCGCGGGACATCGCGAAACTGAACTTGCGTTTCAGGGTCTCGTCGGGAAAGTACGTCCGTAGCTGCTGGCGCAACCCGATCCACATCCAGAGGACATCGACGACGGCGAGGAGGAAGATGCCGTAGACGACGAAGATGGAGTACGAAGCGATGGTCGGGGCGAAGTTGGTGGCGACCATCAGGCCCACGAACACCAGCAGCATGATCGGCAGCGCGAACTCGGCGATGCTCCAGCGCCGGTCGACCCAGTCGCGGATGAGCGTGATGTCCGCCCGCGCGTTCATTCGGGTCATCGCGTCGTCCTGGGCCTTGTAGGTGGCCGCTTTCTCGCGGACCTTGGCTTCCTTCTTCGTGAGTACGGGCTGGATCCGTTGGCGCCGGGCCTCTTCGGCCTGCCGTCTCGTCGGGGTGGGGATGGACTTTTTGGCGGGAGCCGTTTTCAGGCTCTCCACGGGGCTCGGTGAGGTCGTCTCCGGCGTCTCTGCCGGTTTGGCGGCCTCATAGGGCTTGAACAGTCCCACGTCTGCCTACTTTCTATGCCACGGAACACCTCAAGTGTACCGCGACGAAGGGTGAGGGCAGACGGACTTGGACGCGAAGCGTCGAGTCCTGCTCGTCTGCCGAACCCGAGGAAGCGGTTGACGAGCGTAGCGAGGAACACCGCGACGAAGGCCTGACAAAGGCCCGCCTGGGCAAGACACAGTTTTGTCAGTGGCCAGTTGTAGGCTGCATGCAATTATCGAGAAGGGAAGTACTGATGGCGAACGCTGTGGTGTCCGGCAGAGGGCAGTCCGCTTCCACGTGTAGGCGGACCGCTCTGACGCTCGTCGTCTGGTTGATTTCGGTTGCCATCGGCCGTACAATGAAATCACTAGTACCGGCCCTCTACCGACTTGTTCGGCAAGGCCGGTCGTCATTTCACGAGTGTCCGTCGTGAGCACCTACACTAAGGACACGTTCGTTAATAACTGTCGCGTGTCGCTTCCGGGATCGGGCGCCTGATGGCGTTGTCGGCCGCTCCGGCGTAGTTCCACTACGCCTCCGGGCACTCCGCCTTATCAGCCATCCCGCCCCGAAACCGTCACTTACACCATTTATTAACGAACGTGTCCT
>JAIRVA010000279.1 GCA_031254155.1 Propionibacteriaceae bacterium | reverse complement strand
ATGAAGAAACTCATCAATGATGTCAATGATGTCGTCAAAGATTCACTTGTCGGGGTCGCGCTCAGCCACGCCGACATCGTGGGTGTTGATCACGACAATAAAGTTGTCTACCGTATCGACGCACCCGTCGCCGGTAAGGTAGGCATCATCTCGGGCGGTGGCTCCGGCCACGAACCGCTGCACGGCGGTTTTGTCGGTGTGGGCATGCTTGACGCGGCCTGCGCGGGCGAGGTCTTCACGTCGCCCGTTCCCGATCAGATGTACGCCGCCACGAAGCTCGTCGACGGCGGGCGGGGTGTCCTCCACATCGTCAAGAACTACACCGGCGACATCATGAACTTCGAGATGGCCGCCGAAATGGCAGACGCCGACGGAATCAAGGTTGCGTCAATCGTGGTCGACGACGATGTCGCCGTCCAGGACTCCCTCTACACCGCCGGCCGGCGGGGCGTGGGCCTCACCGTCCTGCTGGAAAAGATCGTCGGCGCCGCCGCCGAGGAGGGCAAGGACCTCGACTACATCCTGGCGCTCGCCAACCGCGTCAACGACGCCGGGCGTTCGATGGGCATGGCTCTCACGGGCTGCACCGTCCCCGCCGCCGGCAAGCCTAGCTTCGACCTCGCCGACGACGAGATCGAAATCGGCATCGGCATCCACGGCGAGCCGGGCCGGCACCGTGGCCAGATCGGTACGGCGGCGGAGATCGCCGAAATGCTGGTCCGCCCGATCCTCGACGATCTGGACTACCGGGGCTCGGAGGTCATCGCCTTCGTCAACGGCATGGGCGCGACGCCGCTCATCGAGCTGTACATCATGTACGCCGAGGTCGCCAAGATCCTCGACGCCGCCGGGGTACGAATCGCGCGCTGCCTCGTCGGCAACTACATCACCAGCCTTGACATGGCCGGCTGCTCGGTCACGCTGCTGAAGGCCGACGACGAGATGCTGCACCTCTGGGATGCCCCGGTGGTGACCGCTGGGCTGAGGTGGGGGAAGTAATGGGACTCGACACGCTGGCTGCCGCCGGATGGTTGAACGACTTCGCGGCGGGGATCCACGAGAACGCCGACCTGCTGACCGACCTCGACCGTGAGATCGGCGATGCGGACCACGGCTCCAACATGGATCGCGGGATGCGGGCCGTCGCGAATCTTGACCCGTCCGGCTTCCCGGCCGCGGCCGACTACCTGAAGAAGGCGGGGATGACCCTCGTCTCCACCGTCGGCGGTGCGTCGGGCCCGCTGTACGGGACCTTCTTCCTGCGTGTCGGTACGGCCTGGGTGAACGTCTGCGACGCCCCCTCGCTCGGGCTCGCCCTCCGGGCGGGCCTCGAGGGGATCCTGCAGCGCGGGAAGGCCAGCCTGGGAGATAAGACACTGGTCGACGCACTCAGCCCAGCTCTGGATGCGTACGATGCCCACGCGGGCGAGGGGGTGTCCGCGGCGCTCGCCGCGGCCGCCCAGGCCTGCGCGGCGGGCCGCGACGCGACAATCCCACTGGTCGCCCGCAAGGGGCGGGCCTCCTACCTGGGAGAGCGCAGCGCGGGACACCAGGATCCCGGGGCGACCTCGATGACCCTGCTCATCGAAGCCGCCAGTCGTACCTTGTCCTAATTCCATAGACTCGACGGCGGGTTGATGCCCCCCAACACGTCCGACCCGCCGTCGACCCTCCCCCAGCCAAGGGAAGCACCATGATCGGAATTGTCGTTGTTTCACATTCGCGCGCCCTGGGACTGGCGGCGGCCCGATTGGCCGCCGAAATGGTCCCCGAGGCGGCCCGGCCTCAACTGCGTGTCGCCGCCGGGCTGGATGAGACCACGTTTGGCACGGATGCCACGGCCATCGCCGAGGCCATCACGGAGGTCGACTCCCCCGACGGGGTACTCGTCCTCCTCGATCTCGGCAGCGCGATCCTATCCGCCTCCATGGCCCTCGAGTTTGTCGACCCCGATATCGCGGCGCGGACCCGGTTGTCACCGGCACCCCTGGTCGAGGGGCTGATCGCGGCCCTCGTCACCGCTAGTACCGGCGCGTCGCTTGAGGACGTTGCCGCCGAGGCTGAATCCGGACTCCTCGCCAAGCAGGATCAACTTGGTCCTGCCGATATGTTTGACGCCGCCAGTACGTCTTCTGGGGCCAGTACGTCTTTAGGGGCCGGTTCGGATCGTGGTTCAGATTTGTCCGGCGGGCCAACAGACCCGGCCTGCCTCGGCGGGACCCACCCCACTTATCCTCAGGTCCCATCCCTTGAGGATGGGACCTTCCGGCAGTGGGGTTCCCCCCCGCCGGGCGCGGCCGAGGATCATCCCGTCGGCTCAGTCCGATCTGAGCAGCCCGGTCTCGCTTCGCTGGGTACGGACGATCAGCCTGTCAGCTCGGTTCGACCGGAGCAGCCCGGTTTCGCTCTGGTGGGTACGGACGGCGAGTTGGTGCGGGGGGGGCTGCCTCCGGTCGTTGAGGCTGAGGCGGGGGTGGTGTTCTCGTGGATGATTCGTAATCAGCACGGGTTACATGCCCGGCCGGCGGCGCAGCTGGTGGCGGGGCTGCGGGGGATCGACGCGGCTGTCGAGGTCAGCAATGCGACTTCTGGACGAGGGCCGGTGTCGGCGCGGCGGCTGACTTCCGTACAGACTCTGGGGTTGCGACAGGGCGATGTGATGGCGGTACGGATCACCGGGGCCGAGGCGGAGGCGGCGTACCAGCGGCTTGTCCAACTGGCGGAGACCGACTTTGGGGAGCGGGACCCCGGTAAGCCACGGGAACCACCGTCCAACTGGCTCCCTCTTCGACAAGGGGATACAGTTACTCCGCCGGTGGGCGGGTCTGCTCTGGCGGACGGTGGCGAGCCCGCGACGCGTCGGGATGACCACCCGTCGTCAACCGTTGGTCAGGCCGGCACCACTGGATCGTCCGGCCGTACTCCTTCATCGGCCGATCCCGGACGCGACGGGCGGCAGATCGTCATCGGGACGGCCCGCCAGGTCGTGGTGACGCCGGACGTGTCCCACTACGTGGCCGGTGATCCTGCCAGCGAGGTTGCGCGGTTGGAGGCGGCGGTCAAAACTGTGGCGCAAACCCTGCGCCAACTCGATGATCAGTCGGACTTGGGGATTTACTCCGTACAACTCCTCACCCTCACCGACGAGGACACCCTCGGGGAACTCCGGACCGCCATCACCGCCGGGATGTCCGCGGTGGAAGCCGTCGGCCAGCACTTCGCCGCCGTGGCGGCGGAGTTTGAGGCGATCAACGATCCGTACCTCCGCGCCCGCGCCGAAGACCAACGTGGGTTGCAGCGTATGCTGTGGCGCGCGCTCACCGGGCAGGCGGTCTTGCCCGCGCTCGTGGGCGGCGTCCTCATCCTGGACGAACTCGATCCCGTGACCGCCGGGTCGCTCGACCCCGCGCGCTGCCAGGGAATCATCACCACGTCGGGCGGCGCGACCGGGCACGGCGCCATCCTCGCCCAAGCGCGCGGGTTCGCCCTGCTGACCGGACGGGCCGACGCGCGGGACATCGCCGACGGTACGACGGTCGCGCTCGACCCGGTGGCCACGCGGTTGTGGGTCGCCCCGACGCCCACAGAAATGGCGGAACTCACAAAGCGGCAGGCCGCCCGGCGGGCTGACACCGTGACGGCGGCGCAGCTAGCCCACGAGCCAGCGCTGACCCGTACCGGTACGCGGATCCTCGTCGAAGCCAACGTGGCCGCGGTGACGGAGGCGGCCGACGGGTTGGCGGCGGGTGCCGAAGGGTCGGGCTTGGTACGAACCGAGGTTCTCTTCGGCACGTCCGACCACGCCCCCGCCGCCGAGGAACAGGCGGCGACGTTTGTCCGGATCGGGCGGGCCCTCGGCGGCCAGATGATCACCATCCGGACCTGGGATCCGGGGGGTGACAAGCCCCTACCCTTCCTGCCACAGGACCCGGAGGCCAACCCGATGCTCGGCGAGCGGGGGATCCGGGCCATGCGGCGCCTCCCCGAACTCCTCGACACGCAGTTGACCGCCATCCTGCTCGCCAGCCGCGAGACCGCCGTCCGGGTCATGTTCCCCATGATCACCCTGCCGGAGGAGATGGCGTGGGCCCGCGAGCGCCTCGCCGCCGCCGAGGCCCGGGTGGGCGCCCGCATCAGCGCCGGCATGATGGTCGAGACTCCCGCCGCCGCGCTCCGGGCCCCGGACTTCCGGGAGCTGGCGGACTTCATCTCGGTGGGTACGAACGACCTGACCCAGTACACCCTGGCCGTCGACCGGGGTAACCCCGGCGTCGCGGGACTCGCCCAGGGCGGGAACGCCCCGGTGTGGGACCTCATCAGCCTCGCCGCCCGGGCCTTCGCCGGACGTCCGGTCGCGGTCTGCGGCGATCTGGCGTCCCACCCCGACGCCGTCGCCCGGTTGATCGGCCTGGGGGTCACCGAACTGAGCGTCCGGCCCCCGCTGGTGGGCGTCATCAAGCAGGCGGTCCGGGCTACTTGATGGCGCTGTCGACCATGCCCTTGATGAAGTACCGTTGCAGGACGACGAACAGCAGGATCGCCGGCAGCATGGCGACGAGGGCGGCCGCGGTGGCCGCGTAGACGTTGGATGTCGTCTGCGAGAAGAACGACGCGATGGCCAGCGGCAGGGTCCGCATTTGCGGCTTCTGCAGCATGTACAAGGAGAACTGGTAGTCGTTCCAGGCGTGCATGCCCGTGAGGATGACGACCGAGGCGGTCACCGGTTTCAACTGGGGCAGGATGATCGAGAAGAAGGTCCGGGCCACCCCGGCCCCGTCAATGGCCGCCGCCTCGTCGAGAGCCGACGGGATGGCCGCAATGAAGTTGGAGTACAAGAAGATCGACAGAGGCAGCTCAAAGGCGGTGATGGTCACGACAATGCCCCAGTACGTCGACACGCCGTGCAGCCCGGCCATCGTCGTGTACAACGCCACGAGCACGGACAGTGGCGGTACCATCATGACGCCAAGGACGAAACCCTTGATGCCGGAGTTGACGCGCGTCCGGCGACGGGCCAAGGGGTACGCCGCGAACGCGCCGATCAGCGCGATCGTCACGATGCAGCAAGCGGTGATGACGAGCGAGTTGAGCATCGACCGGCCCACCCCGCCCTGGCGGAAGGCGTCCACGAAGTTTTGCAGGTAAAGACTCCGCGGCGGCAACCAGAGGGACCGGCTGTCAGTGGACGGGCGGAACGCCACCGACAAGGCGATATAGATTGGCAGGAGGTAGAACGCCCCGATGCCGACGGTGAGGACGGTCTTCCAGCGCGACGCGTGGCCGGGCGCCCGGTCCGTCTCGGTGGCCGTCCGGCGGGCGTCGCGGCTCATTGCTCCACCTCCTTGGTCGTGAGGTACCGTTGGGCGACGATGGAAATGATCATGATGAGCACGAACATCGCCACCCCGATGGCGGAGGCGTACCCGGCGGACTGGCTGGTGAAGTACGTCCGGTTGATGAGCGTGGACAGTGAGTTCGTCGCGTAGTTGCCGCCGACCAGAGCCATGATCACGTCAAACAGCTTCAGACCGCCGATCAGGTTGATCATGACCGACGAGGTGATGGCCGGGATCAGCATGGGCAGAGTGACGTGCCAGAACCGCCGCCAGGCGCTCGCCCCGTCGAGCGCGGCCGCCTCGTAGAACATCGCCGGGATCGCCTGCAGGCCGGCCAGATAGATCACCATCGACACGCCGACGAACTGCAGGGTGTTGACCAGCGTGATAAGGGTGACCGCCCGTGGCCCGACCCCCATCCAGTCCACCGGGGCAAAGCCGAACAACCCGATGACATCGTTCAGCGCGCCGTTGTTGTAGCGGACGAAGAAGTACATCAAGTAGCCCATGATCAGCGGCGCGATCATGACCGGCAGGTAGATCAGCGTCCGCCCGGCGGTCCGCCCGGGGAACTTCGAGTTGAGCAGCAGGGCGAGACCAAGCCCGAGCACGTTCTGCAGCAGCGTACTCCCGAGCCCGTACACCAGCGTGTTCGTCAGCGCTGTCCAGACGTTGGGGTCGTGCAGCAGGCGGAGATAGTTGTTCGCACCGACCGACTTGTACGTCTTCGAGTAGCCGTTCCAGTTGGTGGTCGAGACCCACAACCCACGCACCAGCGGGTAGGCGACCAGGCCCAGGAAGAGCAGGACCGCGGGGACGTAGAACCAGTTGATGCTGGCCCGCGTACCCCCGGCTCGCCGATGACGGCGGACCCGGCCCGGGGAGGCCAGACCGGCCTCCCCCTTGCGTCGTGTCGGCGAACCCATGGGCTACCCCTGGTACTTATCGGCGAAGTTTTGGGCCATGGTCTGGCCGGCCGCCGTGACCGCGTTGTCTTTCTGGGTGAGGATGTCCGCCCCGGTCGCGCACATGACGTCCCACATCCCGTTGGGCAGGTACGCGCGGTCGAAGTACGGGAAGGTCCGAACGGTTGCGTACTTATCGAGGTAGGTCTGAATCTTGCCCAGATCAGGGGTGACCCCGGTCAGGCCGGCCGGGTTCCCGGACGCCTCGGCCAAGGTCTTGACGTTGGCATCCTGAGCCAGGAAGTTGAGCAACTGGAAGGCGGCGTCCTTGTGCGCGGAGTCTTTCCAGACGCCGACGGCCAGCTTCTCGCCCGCGATCAGGCTGGGGGTGTCCGCGTCGGTCGCCGCCGGGATCGGCATCATGCCGAGGTTGGCATTGGGGTTGGTACCGTGGGCGTCGACGATGAAACCATTGCCGTAGAAGCCGAAGGCCGAGGTACCCTGCGCGATCGACGCCGCGTCCGCGGCGTAGTCGGCGGTCATGGAGTCGACGTTGAAGTACCCGGCCTTCACCCAGTCGGACAGCAACTGGGCGACCTGCTCCCAGGTCGCGGCGTCGAACGTGCCACCCGTCAAGGCAGCCCGCTGATTGCTGGCATCGTTGGTGACGAAGAAGGACGGGGCGATCCAGTCGCCGAACTGGCCGATGGTCCAGGAGTCCTTGCCGCCGACGTGCAGCGGTGTGACGCCGGTGGCCGCGATCTTGCCCAGCGCGTCGGTGAACTTGGCCCAGGTGGTGAGGGAGGCGGGATCAACGCCGGCGGCGTTCAGGACGTCGACGTTGTACACCAGGCCGGCGATGTCCTCGTCGACCGGCAGAACGTACACATCGCCGCCCACGGCAGAGATGACCGACTTGATCTGTGGCGTGATGCGGCTGAAGAAGGGTTGGTCATTGACCGGGGTGAGGAAATCGGCGTACCGCAGGACGCTCCAGCCGTGGGTCGTGAAGACGTCGGGCATGTCCCCGGAGGCCATCTTGGTGGCCATCAGGCTCTCGTAGTCGGCGCCCGGCGACGAGAAGTCGACGTTGATGCCGGTCTGGGCGGTGAACGCCTTGACGATCGTCGCCAGGGCGTCCGCCTGGGCGCCGACGACGTTGCTCATGAAGGTCAGCGTGACATCCGAGGCGGACTGGCCGGTCGTGCCAGCCGAGCCCGTACCCGTACTGGTGGACGCCGGGTTGCCCGACCCGCCGGAGCAGGCGCTGAGGGCGAGGGCGAGCGCGAGGCCCGCCGCCGCATAGGTGAGTTTTCTCATGGTAATTCTCCTTTGTTGATGGTTGTGTCGGAAGTCGGTCGCCGGCCAGGCCCACCGTCGACGCGGGTGACGGCGAAAAGCAGCGGCGTATCGGGGGGTACGTCGGGCAACTGGAACCCGTACTGCATCAGCCCCTGTCCACTCAGGGTGAGACCCGGTTCCCACCACGGCGGCGGGGTGCCAGGCCAGGCTGCCACCACCCGCCGGGTCGCCGGCAGCGGCTCGAGGCGGTACGACGCGTGCGGACTGAGCCCGCCCAGCCGGAGCAAGCCGGGCGGGCCGTAGACGGATGTTTCAGCGAGTGTGACCAGGAACAACCCCGCGTGGCCATCGGCGGCCACGACGCCGTGGGCGCAGACCGCCGGGTCGGGATGATCCAACCGGACGACGGTCCCGCCGTGCAACAGGGGCCGCCACTGTTTATAGGTGGCGATCCACTCGGCCAGTTCGCGCCGCTCGTCCGCGTCCAGCCGGGCGACGTTCCATTCGACCCCGAGATCGCCGAACATGGCCGTGGCGGCGCGCATGGCGAGGGTGAGCCGCCGCCAGGTCTGGTGGTTGGGATCGGCGGAGATGTGGGCGCCCAGCAACTCGGGCGGGATGATCAGCCCGGTGTAGCGCTGGATGACCTGGCGTTCGTGCGCGTCGGTGCAGTCCGAGGTCCAGACCCGGTCGGTCCGGCCGAGAATGGCCAAGTCAGCGCGGCCACCGCCCGCCGAGCAGGACTCGATCTGGAGGCGGGGATGGGCGGCCTTGAGCTCGTCGATCAGCCGGTAGACCGCCAGGGTTTGGGCGTGGACCCCCGCGCGCCCCGTCAGTTGGCTGCCGGGTTCGAGCAGGTCACGGTTGTGGTCCCACTTGAGGTACGTCAGGTCGTACTCGGTGATGAGCGCGTCCAGCCGCTCGAAGAGGTACGACCAGGCTGCCGGGTGGCCGACGTTGAGGACCTGCTGGTGGCGCCACTCCAGCGGCAGGCGGTCGCCGGGGGCCAGGATCCACTCCGGATGGGCCCTCGCCAGATCGGAGTCGACGTTGATCATCTCCGGCTCGACCCACAACCCGAACTCCAGGCCGAGGCCGCGGACGTGATCGACCAGCGGGTGCAGGCCACCTGGCCAGACCGTCTCGTCCACGTACCAATCGCCCAGCCCGGCGTGATCGTCCCGGCGGTGCCGGAACCAGCCGTCGTCGAGCACAAACCGCTCGACGCCGACCTCGGCGAACGCGTCGGCCAATTCGGTCAGCCGGTCCAACCGGTGGTCGAAGTACACCGCTTCCCAACAGTTGCCCGTCACCGGCCGGATCTCGGGCGGCCGGGTGGCCCGGACGAAGTGGTGGAACCGGGCCGACAACTCGTCCAGCCCCTGGCCGTACGACGCGTAGAGCCACGGGCTGGCATACGTCTCCCCCGGCCCGAGTTCGATCTCGCCGGGGAGGAGCAGCTCGCCGCCGGCCAGGATGGTCTCGGTCCCGCTCCCCCGCTCGACCAGCATCCGGTGGTTGCCCGACCAGGCGGCATGGATCCCCCAGACCGCGCCCTGCCGGAAGCCGAACCCGGCTTCACCGGCCAGCAGCAGGAGGGTCGCGTCGGTGCCGGTGCGGCCGTGGCGGCCCTCGCGAAGGTACGTCCCGTGGGTGAGCGGGTGACGCTGTGGTGCCCGCTCCCGCCCGTGTTTGCCGGTGAAATCAAGCACTTCTTGGGCCTGCTGGGGTAGTGGCCAGGCGAGCAGCAGGCCGTTCAGGGTGTACGGGTCGGCCGCCAGGTTGGTGAGTCCGACCCGTAAGCGGGCGAGACCGGACGGGAGCAATTCCAGGCTGAGTTCCAGCCCGAGTCCGGCCACCGCGTCGGCGGCCTGGGTCGTCACCCGCTCCGTACCGTCCGGATCAGTGTCCCGCCGGATGCCGGTCGTGGCGAATTGGGTCGAAAAGTGCCGACCACCCCGGTGGCCCTCCAGACCGGGGGTACCCACCCAGCCCTGGGAGTTCTCCGGGAGGACCGAGACCCAGGGGGTGCGGTCCGGCTGGTTGGCGACAGTTTGCCGGTACGACCCCAACACCAACTGCTGAAGTTGTGGGTCCGAAAGTTCGCCGAGATCGGCGCCCCAGTGGACGATCCGGGGCAGCGACCGGGCGAGATCAAGCACAAGGGACACGCCACCGGCCCGCAAGTGGCAAACTGCTGGGCTTGAGACCATCGGTGCTCTCCTTGTCGCTGAGGGGCGGCTACGACAAGACATAATTTAGTCACGTTATTTAGTCACTGTCAATAGTCGACCACGAAACCGATAAACTGCCGTCGCGGCGACCGGAAATCTGCCAAAATCCCGCTAGAGTGGAGGCTGCGTGAGGGGGATGCCCAGTTAGAATATTGCATCGAGAAACAATCTCGTCGACCGTACCGGACGAAAGGATGAGGTGAGCGAGCAGAAATCGTGGCTGCCGTTGGAGAGTACCGCCCACCGCGTCGCCGTCGAGGTACTCGTCCACGGCCCCCTCCCCCGCAGCGAGATCGCCCGGCGGCTGGACCTGTCGCCGGCGACACTGAGCCGGGTCACCAAGCCTTTGCTCGACGCCGGTCTGCTCATCGAAACCGGGCCCCAGGCCCAGAATGGCCTGGGACGGCCGTCGCTCCCGCTCGACGTTGATCCCTCTTCCCAGCACTTCGTCGGGGTGAAACTGACGGCGGACGAGGTCCACGGGGTGCTGACCGATCTGCGCGCCCACGTCCTGGCGACGGAGGTGGCGCCCCTCGCAGATCGCCGGCCGGCCGCGGTCGCGGCGGTGATCGCCCAGATCGTCCACCGGCTGTCCGGCCTGGTCCCCCGGCTGACGAGCGTGGGGGTCTCCGCCGGGGGCATCGTCGACGACGCGGCCACGCTGAAAGACTCGGCCTACCTCGGCTGGGAGGGTACCGTCCCGCTCGCGGACCTGGTGGGCGACCAGACCGGGTTGCCGGTCGTCGTCGTCAACGACGTCGAGGCGTGGACGGAGGCCGAACGGTGGTTTGGCGACGGGCGCGGCGTGCAATCGTTCGCCCTGCTGACAACCGGTGTCGGTACCGGTTACAGCGTCGTCACCCACGGCCAGCCCACGACGAGCCGCGATGTCGGCGTCGGGGTGGCCGGCCACATCCCGCTCGACCCGTGGGGACCGCTCTGCCGGGCCGGGCACCGCGGCTGTGCCGAAGCCATGCTCACCTCTGGCTCGGTCTGCGCGGCGGTCGGCGTCGGCCTCGGCCGCGTGGTCACGTACGCCGAGGCCCTTGGGCTCGCCCGCGACGGCGACCCGGTGGCCCGTACCGTGGTCGAGGCGGCAGCCCGCGCGTACGGCCGCCTGCTCGCCCTGATCGCCAACCTGACCTTCGTCGAGTTGATCATCGCCTCGGGTGACGGGGTCGACCTGGCCCTCGACTGGGAACCGGTGGTCCGCGCGGAGTTCCGGGCCCACCGCCACCCGCTGGCGAGCGACGTCACCCTGCTCATCAAGCGGGCCCCGTTCACCGAGTGGGCCCGCGGTGCCGCCGTCGTCGCCATCATGACCCACGTGATGGGGCAGTAATCATCTGACTCCACACAACATCATGCATAAACATTGCCCTCCCCAAGCAGGAGTCGTGTTAAGCACACCAAGGGTGATGCATACCGATGTTGCGGCAGCTAGGGCCTCCATGTGTCTTCCCAAGAAGACCCGATGCTAGGATGGTCGTTACGCAGGCTGCGGATGTGGCCTTGAGCCCCCTCAATGGTGCGCAGAGCACCACGTTTCTCATAATCTTGGGTGTATCGCTTGTACTTGCCGATGTGGTCTTGGATCGCCCTACGGTGTCCGTCCACACTCTTGCGGGCTTGGGCAGTATTGTCGGCCATGAATGCTCCTTCTGGTCTACAGTGATCCGATAGGTCTCGCCGCAGGTCTATTGTCTCCAGACTACCGACTGCTCGGGAGTAAGCTTGACCTATTCCGCAACAAGTGCGAAGGAAGGACGGCGGAAATGCCCACTTTGACCCCTGAGCGTGAAGACGCCCGGCAAGCCGAGCAGTCGGTTCCGTTATTGTACGAGTGTCGCGAGTTCCCAGACATCCGGGACGGCAGCACGACGGCATGTGTACTGACCAGCACGAAGCCGATCCACGAATCCGGCCCCGACGACTGAGTTGCCGACACCTGGAATCGTCCTGATCCTCTCCCACACCGGCGACCCGCACGTCGGCATGGTCACACGCCATCTCGACGCGCTGGGGCAACGATGGGAATGGCTCATCACCGACCAGCTCGGTGAACGATGCCGCGTGTCATACACCATCCAAGACGACGGGAACTGTCTTGTGCGCTTAGTCACGGACAGCGGATGGGAAGGCACCGGCAACGACATTCGCTCCGTGTGGAATCGGCGTCAGGTAGTTAACCCCGGCGGCTCCAACGAAGGCAGTGGAGACGAACTGTTAGATCAGTACGTTCGCGAGCAGCGTACCCACCTTCTCGACAACCTATCTTTTCTTGATCATGTCTGTTGGGTCAATCATCCGTTAGGCTTACGAGCAGCCCGACCGAAGCTGTTACAACTGGTGCTCGCCCGCAAGTTCGGGATGGTCATACCAATGACTTTGTGTTCCGATGATCCAGTGGAGATCCGACGGTTCACCGCCAAGGGGAACCACATCACCAAGGTGGTTTCCCCCGGCACGCCATTGGTGCCGAATCGGGAACACCAATACATGGTGTTCACCCAGCCATTTGACCCATCCAGTGTGACTGACAGTCAATTGGCGGCAGCACCAGCGATTTATCAGGAACGAGTTAACAAGGCCGCTGACGCCCGCGTCATCATGGTCGGAGATCAGGCCTTCGGGTGCCGAATCGACTCACAAACCGCCGAAGACACCGCACTCGACTGGCGACACTACCAAGAACCCCACGTACCCCATACCCGAATCGACGTGCCACCAGTCGTCCATACCGGACTCCAAGCCCTACACCAACATTTTGGGCTGAGATTTTCCGCATCCGACTTCGCCATCACAAACGACGACCGGTGGGTGTATTTGGAGACTAACCCGAACGGCCAATGGGGCTGGCTCGAAGAAGAAGCAGGCCTACCCATCGGACAAGCACTCGCCAAAGAACTAGCGGATCACAATGCACACCGATAGCAGTCCTCTGCTACCTGTCGAGGTGGCACAGGCACTCAGGGATGAGAGTGTCATTGTCACGCGCCACGAAACTTGGGGACATCCGCAACAACACAAGTCAATAATCATTTGGGACGAGAAGGGCCGACAATACTGGCTCAAAATCCAGCAGCAGGACAGTCCGTTCGCTGGGATCGGCATCGAAGCTCACGCCCTTAACACACTACAGGGAACCGAATTAGGCCCCCAACTGCTCACCCAGGGTTGCCTAAACGATGGGACACCCTACCTCGTCACCTCCCACGTCGCAGGCACACCACTATCAGACACGCCACTCACTGAAGCACTTACCGAAATGACCGAGTGTCTTGCCGCCATGGACCACCTACCGGTCGAAGTCTGGCCACAACATGACGGCACGCACCTGTTCTCGACAAGGCCCGACTTGACAGGCATCCTCACAGAGACACTCAATCGGAATGATCCGAACCTTGCCAACCGGATTACCACCGCGACCGCTGCCGCAACCCCGCCCATGGCCGTCCCCATACACGGCTCCCTAGGTCTGTCCAACGTAATAGTCGGGCGACATCTCACCTTGCTGGACTGGGAGGCTTGCCGCATCGGGCCACGAGAATTCGACCTAGCCACCCTAGCAGGAGAACTCATCGACGCAGGGCGAACCCACGAAGCCGACTTGTGGTTGAAAACCGCAACCTTACTCAA
>JAIRVA010000212.1 GCA_031254155.1 Propionibacteriaceae bacterium | reverse complement strand
TGTCAGCGGGGATGCCGGGCCAGGCGGAGGAAGGAGGCGGGCTGGCGGCCCGTCGACTGACGACAACGCCGCCCGGCGCCGCGCTGGCCCCCATCACCGTGGGCGAATTACTGCTCATGACCACTAATCCGGGTACGGGTCTGGTGGCGGTCGTCCACGCCAACCGGATCCTGGCCTGCTCGGCGGCGGCGCGCGCGGAGGGGGTACGACGGGGGCAACGGCGGCGGGAGGCCCAGGGGCTGTGCCCGGAACTCACCGTCGTCGGCGCCGATCCCGCCCGCGACCAGCGGTTCTTCGACCCCCTGCTCGCCCGGCTGGAGGAACTGGCGCCCGGGGTCCAGCAGATCCGGCCGGGGCTCGTGGCCCTCCGGGCGCGCGGGCCGGCCACGTTCTACGGCGGCGAACTGGCGGCCGCCACCCGGCTGCTTGCCGCCATGGGGGCGCTGGGCATCGCCGATGTCCGGGCCGGGATCGCCGACGGGGTGTTCGCCGCCGAGCAGGCCGCGTACGCCGCCCAGGCGCCAGCTGGGGGATGTCCGTCGGTGCCCGTCGTCGTACCCCCCGGCGGCTCGGCCGCTTTCCTCGCCCCGCTGCCGGTCGACCGGCTGGGCGACGCGGACCTCGCCCAGTTGCTCCCGCAGCTCGGTATCCGGACGCTGGGGGAGTTCGCCACCCTCGACCGGGCCCACGTCCGCGACCGGTTCGGCGAGCGCGGGGTCCACCTGCACGCCATCGCGGGCGGCCAGGACAACCGGCCCGTCACCGGCCGGCCCGCGCCAGCCGACCTCGGGGGCGGGATCGACTTCGAGCCGCCCCTGACGCGGGCCGACCAGGTGGCATTCAGCGTCCGGCGGACGGCGGAAGCGTTCATCGCGGCCCTCGCGCGGGCGCACCTGGTATGTACGGAACTCAGCGTCGCCATCACGGGCGAGCGGGGTGAAGTGGCCGAGCGGGTGTGGCTGCACCCGACGGCCTTCGACTCCGCCGCCGTGGTTGACCGGGTCCGCTGGCAACTGGAGGCGGCGGCGGGAACGGCGATCACCAGCCCCGTCACCCGGGTCCGGTTCACCCCGGTCGCGGTCGATGCGGCCGCCCACCACGAACCGGGCCTGTTCGGTACGGGGAGCGATGAGCGGGTCCATCACGCCTTGTCACGGGTCCAAGCCCTGCTGGGGCATGACAGCGTTTTCACCGCCACGACCGGTGGCGGGCGCTCAATCACCGAGCGGGCGGTCCTCGTACCGTGGGGCGACCGGGTGCTCACACCCCAGCCCCGGGACCGGCCCTGGCCCGGCCACCTGCCCGCCCCGCTGCCCGCCGTCGTCTTCCCCGTCCCCCGGCCGGTGGGGGTCCTCGCCGCGACCGGCGCGGCGGTCGGCGTGGACGAGCGGGGGAACCTGACGGCGCCGCCGCTGGTCCTAGACGACGAATTCGGCCGCCACCGCCTGACGGCCTGGGCGGGACCGTGGCCCGTCGACGAGCGGACCTGGGATCCCGGCCGTCACCGTCGCGCCTACCGCTTCCAGGCGGTGGACGCCGCCCAGGCCGCCTGGCTGCTCGTCCTCGACGACGGCGGGTCGTGGTGGGCCGAGGGGAGGTACGACTGATGGGCTTCTCCAACCCGGACATCCCCTGGTCACAACTGGAACGCGGGCTGAGCGGGCGGGGGACCCCGGAGGCCTGGGCCGACACGCCGGTCTCCCGCCACCGCCCCTCGTACCGCCCCCCGCCGCTCCCGCCTCCCGGCGAGGTCGTCCCGTACGCCGAACTGCACGCCCATTCGTCGTTCTCCTTCCTCGACGGGGCGTCCGGGCCGGCCGAACTGGCGGAGGCGGCCGCCCGGCTGGGCCTCACCGCCCTGGCGCTGACCGATCACGACGGGTTGTACGGCGTCGTCCGGTTCGCGGAGGCGGCCGAAACGCTGGACATCCAGACCGTTTTCGGCGCCGAACTGTCGCTGGGGCTCCCCGAGCCCCAGAAGGGCCACCCCGACCCGGTGGGTACCCACCTCACCGTCCTGGCCCAAGGGGCGGAAGGGTACCGCCGCCTGGCCTTGGCGATCACCCGCGCCCAACTCCAGGGCGCCGAGAAGGGCCGCCCGGTCTACGACCTGGACACGCTGGCGGACGACGCCGACGGGCACTGGGTCATCCTCACGGGCTGCCGCAAGGGGGCGGTCCGGCAGGGGCTGGAGCGGGGCGGTCCCGCCGCGGCCGCCCGCGAACTCGCCGCCCTCCACGAACGGTTCGGGGCGGTCTTCGTCGAACTGACCGACCATGGCCACCCGCTCGACACGGCCCGCAACGACGCCCTGGCCGCCCTCGCCGCCGCCCACGGCCTGCCCGTCCTCGCCACCGGCAACGTCCACTACGCCACCCCCGCCCAGCACCCGCTCGCCCAGGCCGTCGCGGCTATCCGCGCCAACCGCTCGCTGGACGACCTCGACGGCTGGCTGCCCGCCGCCGGCGGGGCCTTCCTGCGCTCGGGGGCCGAGCAGGCCCGCCGGTTCGCCCGGTATCCGGGCGCGGTCACCCGCAGCGTCGAGCTGGCCGAAACCCTGGCCTTCCCCCTGCGCCGGGCCAAGCCCGCCCTGCCAAAGCTCGACGTGCCGGCGGGCCATACCCCCATGTCGTGGCTCCGCGAGCTCGTCTGGCGGGCCGTACCCACGCGGTACCCCGGCCTCGACCAGGCCGGGCGGGACCGCATCGAGCGGGAACTCGCCGTCATCGCGGCCAAGGACTTCCCGGGCTACTTCCTGATCGTGGCCGGCATCGTGGCCGAGGCGCGGCGGCGGGGCATCCTCTGCCAGGGGCGCGGGTCGGCCGCCAATTCGGCCGTCTGCTACCTGCTCGACATCACCGCCGTCGACTCCATCGCGTACGGCCTCCCCTTCGAGCGCTTCCTGTCCACGCTGCGCGACGAGGAGCCCGACATCGACGTCGACTTCGACTCCGACCGCCGCGAGGAGATCATCCAGTGGGTGTTTGAGACGTACGGCCGCGAGTGCGCGGCGCAGGTCTGCAACGTGATCCAGTACCGCCCGAAGAACGCCGTCCGCGACGTGGCCAAGGCGCTCGGCTACAGTGCCGGCCAGCAGGACGCCTTCGCCAAGCGGGCCGCCGACCAGCCGTGGGGGCAGCGCCGCTCGCTAGCTCCGGCCAGTACGGACGGTACGTCCGACGACATCCCCGATGACGTGCTCGGACTGGCCGGGCAGCTGCTCAGGGCCCCCCGGCACCTGGGCATCCACTCCGGGGGCATGGTGCTCACGCGCCAGCCGGTGGGCGAAGTCGTCCCGATCGAGCATGCTCGCATGGAGAACCGGACCGTCATCCAGTGGGACAAGGACGACGCCGCCTGGATGGGACTCGTCAAGTTCGACCTGCTCGGCCTGGGCATGCTCGCCGCCCTGCAGCACTGCTTCACCCTGATCGCGGGGGCGACGGGCGAGACCTGGGAACTCGCGACGATCCCCAAGGAGGAGGCGGGGGTGTACGACATGCTGTGCCGCGCGGATGCCCTCGGCGTCTTCCAGGTCGAGTCGCGGGCCCAGCTGGGCCTGCTGCCCCGGCTGCGGCCCCGGCGCTTCTACGACCTCGTCGTCGAGATCGCCCTCATCCGGCCCGGCCCGATCCAGGGCGGCGCGGTCCACCCGTTTGTCCGCCGCCGGCTCGGCCAGGAACCCGTCACGTACGCCCACCCCAAGCTCGAACCCGTGCTCGCCCGTACCCTCGGCATCCCGGTCTTCCAGGAGCAGCTGATGCAGATGGCGGTGGCGGTGGGGGACTGTACGGGCGAAGACGCCGACCTGCTGCGCCGCGCCATGGGCTCGAAGCGCGGCATCGAGCGCATCGAGACGCTCAGGGCGAAGCTGTACGCGGGGATGGCGGCGAACGGCCTGGCCGGCGAGGCGGCCGACCACATCTACACCCAGATCCAGGCCTTCGCCGCTTTCGGGTTCGCCGAGTCGCACTCGCTCAGCTTCGCGCTGCTCGTCTACGCCAGTGCCTGGCTCAAACTGCACTATCCGGCGGGGTTCCTGGCCGGGTTGCTGCGGGCCCAGCCGATGGGGTTCTACAGCGCGGCCACCCTGGTGGGCGACGCGCGTCGCCACGGGGTGGCCG
>JAIRVA010000159.1 GCA_031254155.1 Propionibacteriaceae bacterium | reverse complement strand
ACCCAGGGGGCGGCGAGCCACCAGGTCGCCACGATTGACGTGGCGGGTCTCACCGGCGCGGACGAGCTGCTGACCGGGCCGGTGGTGGATCTGATGATCGACGGGACGACGTTGGTCGTCCTCACCCACGGGTTCACCGCCCAGACCGTCGGCTGGTCGCGGGGATCGGGCACGTGGGCGAACGTCAGCGCCTCCGGTCTGAAGGCCGCGTTCTACGACATCAGCGACCCCACGCGTCCGCGGTACGTCAGCCAGCTCGAGCAGTCGGGGACGTACGCGGCGGCGCGGCTGTCGGGGGGTGTGTTGTACCTTGTCAGTACGTACATGCTGCCGTCGAGCGGGATCGCGGCGGATCAACCGATCACGTACGTGCCCTCCGTCGTGGCCGGCGGCGCGCGCGTCCCGGTGCCGGCGGGCGACATCTACGTCGGGCCGTGGAGTGGCCAGCCGACGTACTCCCTGGTCACCGCGATCGATGTCGCCAAGCGCTCGCTGCTCGGCGAGCAGGCGGTGCTCGGGGGCAGCGGGACGGTCTACATGAGCGAGACCAACCTGTACCTCGCGTCGGCGCAGTGGCCGGTGTACGCGGCCGACGGTATGGTCGAGCCATTCGACATCACGATCCCGGGGTACGACGGGAAGTACGGGAGTTCTGTTACGGACATTGTACGGATATCACTCGATGGCGGGGCACTAACGGTCGCCGCGAGCGGCCGGGTGGCGGGGTACCTGCTGAACCAGTTCGCCATGGACGAGGCGGCTGGGTACCTGCGCGTCGCGACGACGTGGGACCAGACCGGTAACGGCATGTGGTCGGGCCAGAGTTCGGGCTTGTGGATCCTCGATTCGTCCCTCGCCCTCGTGGGCTCCATCCCCGAACTGGCCGAGAACGAGACCGTCCAGTCGGTCCGGTTCGACGGCACGGTGGGCTACGTGGTGACCTTCCGCCGGACGGACCCCCTGTTCGCGGTGGATCTCCGTGACCCCGCGGCACCCACGGTGCAAAGTGCCTTGAAAATCCCCGGTTTCTCGCAGTACCTCCACCCGTTCGGTGACGGGCTGCTGCTGGGCGTCGGGATGGACGCCGATGCGAATGGCAAGGTGACCGGGATGAAGGTCGCCATGTTCGACGTCTCCGATCCGTACAATGTCCGTGAGATCAGCACAACCCTGATCGACGCCGACTCGACCGAGGTGGCGAACGACCACAAGGCGGCCTTCGTGGACGTCGACCGCGGGCTCATCGGTTTCGCGACGCAGAAGTGGACCAACAGCGACACGCCGAACGACCAGGGATGGTACGAGTCCAGCACCTCCTGGGACTACCGGCTGCTGCACTGGACCGGCTCGGGGTTCGAGGAGCTGACTACGGTCAACCTGGCCGACGGCACGTCCCAGGTCGTCGCCACGGTCATGGGTGATGGTACCGTCCGTGGCGTCCGGGTCGGTGAAGACTTCTACCTCGTCACCGCAAACTCAGTCGGGGTGTACGAGCTGGGTACCTACGCCAGAGTGGGTACGGTGACGCTGGGGTAGGAGCTGGCCTACAGGGGTTGCATGTTGGCGGGTAGATGGCTATTGTGAGTGACGGTGGAAACGGTTTGGTAGCCACGCCCGCAGAGGGCACACTTCTTGACGGCAGGAGCAACTGTGCATCGGCGCATCTCTCTCTCTCTCTCTCTCGTTAGCTCTGTAGCGCTCGCCTTGGCGGGGGTCGCCGGAATGTCCGTCGCCCAGGCCGAAGGTACGCCCGCCGCGACAGCCAGCCCCGACAGTGCGGCCGGGATGGCAACTCCGGATGAGGCGGTGACGCCCGCCGCATCGCCAGTTGATGACAGCACACCGGTAACGGTTGACAGCACACCGGTGGCGGGCGCGACGGGCTCAATCGCGGGAACGGTCACAACCCAAGATGGCACGGCGCTGGACGGGCTCACGGTCACGGTGTTTTATGTCAACGCTGGTGTGATCGACAGCGGGACCACGGTGGCGTACTCGGCGTTGACGGTTGACCCGGCATCGGGCGCGTACTCGATTGACGGGCTGGCACCGGGGACGTACGCGGTGGTGGCCTATGACGACACTCACGCGGCGACGTGGGTGGGCGGATCGACGATCACGATCTTCCAGAACGGCGCGCTGACGGTGGACGGTCATCTCATTGACATCGTGACCATCCCGACGGCGGGCGGGGCGGTCACCGGCCAGGACATCGCGCTCGCGCCCTCGCCGGTGATCACTGGGACGATCACTCCGGCGGTCGACGGGCTGACGGTCCAGACGTGCCACGTGAACAACACCGGAAGTTCGCCGTACCTGGACGAGTGCGGTTCGTTCGGCGTGACGGTTGACGCGAGCACTGGCGCGTACACCGTGACCCGGGATGGGTTCGGCTACCCGCTGAACCCGGGTGACCAGTACGTGGTCGGCGCGTCGGCCACGGGCTACCCGTTCACGTGGCTGGGGGGTTACGTGTCGGCGGGTGACCGGCCGGGCTACTCGACGGTGATGGCGCCGGTGGCGCTTCCGGAGACGAATGCTCCCGTCACTGGCGCGGACATCACCTTGGTGAAGTTCGCCAGCATTTCGGGCACGGTCACGGCGACTGATCCGGCGGTTCCGTTGAACGCGTCGTGGAGTGTGGCGGTATGTACTATTAGGCTCGTCTGGACCGGCGACTGCACTCAGGCCGCCTCTAGTAACCTTGACCCGGTCACCGGGGCGTACATCATCGGCGGTCTGCTGCCCGATACCGACTACATTGTCTATTCCACGGCCAACAGATATCTGCAGACCTGGTACGGCGGGTGGAGTGGCACTGGCCCAGATCTGTCTGACTCCAGCGTCACCGTAACAAAAGTCCACACCGACGCGGAGGGTAGCGATGTGGCGGACATCAACATCGACCTGCTTGCGGGAGCGCACATCACGGGCACCATTTCCGGGGTCCCGGCGCACACATCCATCACGCTAGAAGTGTGCACGGCCTCGGGTAGTGGCTATAGTGTTTCGCTCAGCAACTGCGAGTCTCACGCCTACTCCAACGATAGTGACGTGGTGGCCGACATCAGTTACTCGTTGGACGTCACTCCCGGCAGAACGTTGACAATCAGTGCCAAGGCGGACCGGACGCTGTGTGGCTGGGTCGGTGGGCTGACCACGTCGTGGTGTGGCGGTTACTATTCGGGTGCCAGGGTTCCGACGATCATCACGGCTCCGGCGGCGGGCGGAACACTGAGCAGCCAAGATGTTGCCCTGGTTACAGCAGGGACTATTACTGGCACGATCACCCTGCCTCAGGGGTATTCCACAACCGGCATCGGCGTCAACGTCTATGCCAGATCCGTCGATGGGCGTGGCGATAACCCCGCCGTCGTCAGTATTTGGGGCTCGGGTGAGTACACGATCGGTGACGCCGTGCCGGGCGTCGAGTATATGGTCTGCGCCAGTACTTTTGGTTATGAGGGCTCCTCAAGCTCGTTGACCACGGCTTACGGCGGTTGGTACGGCAACTCCGATCCGAGCCAGGCCAAAGATGGCGTGACGCCAGTGACCGTTCAGGGCCCAGGGGAAACGGTGGCTCACGTTGATATTGCCATGGTCGCGGGGGGCACGATTTCGGGTACCGTCACTCTGCCAGCGGGATACTCGCTGAGTGGCGACCGCATCACCGTCTGGGCCCAGCCGGTCGGCTCGGCTAGCGCCAGCAGTCGGGCCGTGTCGGTTGAGGCCAACCACTTTGACGGGGGCTATGGGATCAACAACGCGATGCCAGGGGTGACGTACGTGGTGTACGCGTACGCAGGCGGCTCCGACTTGCTGACAACGGGATACGGTACGTGGTTCGGTTCGTACTTTTCCTCCGATCCGCTTCCGGATGGGTTGACCCCGGTGACGGCAGAGTCCGGAGAACGCCTGACGGGGGTGGATATCGCGATGGTGGCCCCGGCGTACATCACGGGCCAGGTCTTGTTGCCGGACGGCAGCCCGGCGACAAGCGGATATGTGGCCTGTGGCCCGCTAGCCGAGTATGGCCGCGGCTGGGTTCCTGTGAACATCGCGGCGGATGGTTCATACTCGTGCCGGGCCGTGCCGGGCCGCGACTATGTGGTGGATGCGAGCATCCCAGGGTATCCAAAGACGTGGTTGGGCGGCCGCCTGGGTTCTGTGCCGGCTTTGCCGGCGGACGGGGTGACGGCGGTGACAGTCGGCGGACCGGGCGCGACGTTGAGCGGCCAGGACATCACGATGGGTCAGGGTTGGTCGCTGTCGGGTGTGCTCACCTATGACCCTGATGGTGTTGAGTACGCCGGGGTGGCCGCGTGCGCCTATGACGCGGACGGGAACTACCTAGATTGCGAGGGCACGGG
>JAIRVA010000108.1 GCA_031254155.1 Propionibacteriaceae bacterium | reverse complement strand
GCGGCCCCGGCGGCCCCGGAGGCCCCGCCGAACGACGGGTTCGATCATCTCTTCGCGCCCGCGGTCCCGCAGAAGCGGGCCGCGGTCGAGACCACGTCGATGGCCGACCTCGAGCCGGCCGTGGCCGCGGCGGCCGCCGTCCCGCCTGGGCCCGCAGCCCTCCCGGTGACACCGGAGCGGCCAACCTCTCCGGTTCAGCCACCGGCTCCGGCGAACCCCGCCCGGCCAGGGGGTTTCATCGACTCCTTCGACTGGCAGCCCGGCGATGGATCGTCCCCCGTACCGTCCGGGCCGTCGGCCGGATCGCCCGTACCGCTGGTGTCGTCTGTTCCCCTGCCTACCGGACCGGCCGGACCGCCAGCGGCACCGGTACCGTCGGCGTCCGGACCGGCTGGCCCGGTCGGACCGCCCGTACCTCCGTCGTCTGATCCGGTCGCACCGGTCGCACCGGCCGTTCCGTCCGCGGCGCCGACAGTTCCCGCGTCCGTACCCAACCCGGTACCCGCGGTACGGACGCCCGCCACGCCGCCCGTACCCCCCGCCCGGCCGGTCCCGGCGGACGCGACGGTCCGGAAGGCCGACCTGCCCCACGTGGGCGGGGAGCCCCACGTGGTGGCCTTCGAGTGCCGGCAGGGCCATTTTTCGCCACCGTACGCGACGCACTGCCGGGTCTGTGGCACCCAGCTGGACCAGCGCCAGGCCGCCCGGGAGATCCCGCGGCCCGCGCTCGGGATCCTCAACCTGTGGGGCGGCGGGTCCGTCCTGCTGGACCGGGGGGTCGTCTTCGGGCGGAACCCCGCCGCGCCGCCGGACGCCCCCCACCCGGCGCCGCACCTGGTCCGGATCGAGGACCCGAACCGCGACATTTCGTCGCAGCACTGTGAGGTCCGGCTGGAGGACTGGTTCGTGACGGTCGGCGACCTCGGTTCGACGAACGGTACGCAGGTGGTCCTGCCGGGCCGGGCCCCGGCCGCGCTCCGGCCGGGTGCGCCCATGGCCATCGAACCGGGGACCCGGGTGATCCTTGCCAACGCCTTCGACTTCACATTCGAGGTGTTGCCGTGACCACACTCGGGTCGGCACCCACCATTCCCGGACTCGTTTACAAGGGCTTTCTCGGTTCAGGCGGGTTCGCCGACGTCTACCTCTACCAGTCGACGAGCCCCATCCGCGAGGTGGCCGTCAAGGTCCTGCACAGCCGGGTCTTGAGCGAACCACTGGTCCGACAGTTCGCCGAGGAGGCGAACACGATGGCCGCTCTGGAGCATCCGTACGTCGTCCGCGTCTACTCGTCGGGCCTGACGACGGACGGCCGGCCGTACATCGAAATGGCCTACTACGCCGACGAGACGCTCGTCCAGGCCCTCGACAAGGGGCCGCTCCCGGTCGCCGACGTGCTGCGCATCGGTGTCCAGTTGGCGAGTGCCATCGAGGCGGCCCACCGCGTCGGTCTGCTGCACCGCGACATCAAGCCCGCCAACGTCCTCATCGACCGGTTCGGCGACCCGGCCCTCACCGACTTCGGCGTCGCCTCCCACCTGCACGAGGCGGACGACCAGGACGCGTCGCTCAGTGTACCGTGGGCCCCGCCGGAGGCGATGTTCGCGACCGCGCCCCTCGACCGGCGCGGCGATGTCTACTCGCTGGCGGCGACCCTGTGGCACCTGCTCGTCGGGCACTCGCCGTTCGAGGTCCCGGGCGGCGACAACCGGCCGACGGCGCTGATGGTCCGGATCCGGGATCTCCCCGTCCCGCCAACCGGGCGGGCGGACGTCCCGGACACCCTGGAACGTCTGCTGCGGCAGTCCATGAGCAATGAACCGCGGCTGCGGCCCGCCTCGGCCGAGGACTTCGCGCGCGTCCTCAACGCGATTGAGGAGGAGGTGCGCCTGCGCCCCACGCCGTTCAAGGTGGCGCGGGCGTCGTCGCGGACGGCCCGGGCGAAGCCGCCGGCCGGCGTCCCGGCCGTCCCCGCGACCCGGCTCCGGCCAGCCACGGCCGCCCCGCCTCCGCCCGGTACGCCCGGCATACCCGCCGACGCGACGCGGCGCCGCGACGCCGCCCTGCCGGACGAACCGGCGGGCTCGCGGAAGGTCGTGGTCTGGGGCATCGGGCTCCTCGTCCTGGTCGCCGCCGGGGTGACGGCTTGGGTCGTGCTCGGCCCGGACCCCGACGAGCGCCCGGCCCCCCTGCCCACGCCGAGCCAGGACTCGGAACTGGGGATCGCGTTGACGCCCCCCGGCGCGCCGGTGGTCACGGGGGTGGTCGTTGGCGCGCAGGTGACCTTCACCTGGCAGTACGACTATGCGGCCCCCGGCGACATCTCCTGGGTGGTGACCGGGACGGGGGCGGCCCAGCGCCTCGCGGAACCGACGTTGTCGCTCCCGTACGACGGTCACGAGGTGTGCATCGAGGTCCGGATCGCCCGGGCCTCCGGCGGGCAGGCCCAGACCCAGGGTACGAGAGGCTGTGCCCCGTGATCCCGGAACTGACGATCGACTTCTGCGGCGAACTCTACCCCGTCGACCCCGCGACCCCGTTCACGGTCGGGCGGGAGGCCGATCTCATCCTCGACGAGGACAACACCTTCCTACACCGCCAGTTCCTGCGGATCGAGTGGGAGAACGGGATGTGGTGGCTCAGGAACGTCGGCTCGGCGCTCCCGGCGACGGTGTCGTCCGGCGAGGGCGAGATGCAGGCGTGGCTGGCCCCCGCCGGCCAACTCCCGCTCGTGTTTCCCCTGGCCGGCGTGTGGTTTACCGCGGGCGAGACGACGTACGAGTTTGAAATCCTCATCAAGCAGGCACCGTGGGAGGCCGTCTCGGTCATCCCCCAGACCGACGGGAGCCTGACGATCGGGGCAGTCCAGCTCACGATCGACCAGCGGCTGATGGTCCTGGCGCTCGCGGAGGACATCCTGCGGCGCCAGGCGCGCGGCGGGACGATTCCGACGTCGCAGCAGGCCGCCGACCGGCTGGGCTGGGCGGTGACGAAGTTCAACCGCAAACTGGATTACCTCTGCGCCAAGCTCGACGAGGCGGGGGTACGGGGGCTGCACGGCGGGCCCGGCAAGCTGGCGGTCTCGCGGAAGGCCCGTCTGGTCGAGTACTGCGTCGGCACCCAGATGGTGACCGCGGCCGATCTGCCGCTGCTACCCCCGCGCGGGCGCTAGGACTAGGGGAGGTACGATGAGCAGCGGTTGGCCGACCCGCCGGGTGATCGCCCGCGTGGTACCCCCGGTCGCGCTCGGACTCGTCATCGCCCTGGTGGTGGCACTGGTCGTGGTCGCCCCGGCGCCGCCCGAACGGGACCTCGACCTCAACAACTCGGGGGTGTGGGTGTCCTCGGACGCGGCGGGCGTGTTCGGGCGCGTGAACCGCAGCGCGGGAGCGGTGGACACGGTCCTGATGGACCCGGAGTACGTCGCCGGGGCCGGACTGGATGTGTTGCAGGACCAGCAGACGGTGGTCGGGCTGGACACCTCGGCGGGCCGGGTGTTCCCGGTGGACACCCGCGACGGCGTGGTGACGGAGGGCTCGGACCTGCTGGTGGACGCGACGGGGCAGGTGGCCCTCGGTGGCGGGATCCTGGCCTGGGTGTCGGGGGTGACGGGCGAGATCCGGATGACCGCGTACGGAGAAGACGAGCCCGTCGTACCGGCGGCGCTGCTGTCGGAGGCCACCGTGGCGGCCCGCCTCGACGGCGTGGGCGCCGGCGCGAGCGGTGTGGACGTCGCGGTCGACGGGTCGGGGCGCGTGCTGGCGGCCGCGGTGTCCGGGTCGTGGGTACTGCTCGTCCCGGGCGCGCCCGCGGTGACGGGTACCGTCGGCCCGCTGGAGTCGGTGGTCGTGACCCTGGTCGCCGGGGTCGGTCTGATCGCGGACGCAGCGACGGGTGAGATCACGAGTACGACCGGCGCG
>JAIRVA010000086.1 GCA_031254155.1 Propionibacteriaceae bacterium | reverse complement strand
CGATCGTCCGCGTGACGGAACAGCCCGACCCGCGCGACTCGCCGATCCCGTTCTCCGTTGAGAACTCCGACGACCCGGACGCCACGAAGGGCAAGGTGACCGTCCTGACCGCCGGTGTCAACGGCGTCCTGACCGAGACCTTCCTCCAGACCCTCCACGACGGTGTCGTAGCCACCGAGGTCAAGACGGGCGAGCAGGTGACCGCGGCACCGGTGACCGAGGTCCGGAAGACCGGTACGAAGGTCGTGGTCGCGCCGGTCAAGCCGGCCGCCACCGCCCCCGCCGGTACGGACGCCGCGACCGCCCAAGCCATCGCCCGCGACATGGTCCACGCCCGCGGCTGGGATGATTCCCAGTTCTCCTGCCTGGTCAACCTGTGGAACCGCGAGTCCGGCTGGCGCTGGAACGCTGGCAACAAGTCTTCTGGTGCGTACGGCATCCCGCAGGCCCTCCCCGGCTCCAAGATGGCGAGCGCCGGCGCCGACTGGCGGACCAACCCCGCCACGCAGATCACCTGGGGCCTGGGTTACATCACCGGGCGGTACGGTACCCCCTGCGGCGCCTGGTCCTCCTTCCAGGCCAAGGGCTGGTACTGATCAACCCCACCAACGGGCGTGGTCTGGCGGCATCATGCCGCTGGATCGCGCCCGTTGTCATTCCCGGACCACGACGGAGGTCCGGCTGGTCCGGCTGACGCGGTACCGTGTCGGTACCCGGTCGGCCAGGGCCTGGACGTGCGTCACGATCCCCACCAAACGGTCACCCTGGGCCAGACGTTCCAGGGTGGCCGCCACCAGTTCCAGACTGTCGGGATCCAGCGACCCGAACCCCTCGTCGAGGAAGAGCGAGTCGAGCCGCGGCGACCCCGGTGTGAGCGTGGACAGCTCCGCGGACAGCGCCAAGGCCAGGGCGAGGCTGGCCTGGAAAGTCTCACCACCCGACAACGTCCGGACCGAGCGCCTGGAGTCGGCGTCGGTGTGGTCGATCACCCAGAACTCACCCGCCTCGTGCGTCAGGCTGAACTGCCCGCCGGACAACTCCAACAGCGACTCAGAAGCGGAGTTGACCAGGACATCCAGCGCCGAGTTGGCGAGCCAGCGCTGGAAGTTCCGCGCCCCCAAGTGGCCCGCCAGCAATCCCGCCACCTGGGCCCGTTCCGTCGCCGCCGCGTTCGTCGCCGCGAGCTCGTGCGCCCGGGCCCGGTCGGCCCGGACCTGCGCGAGCCGGTCCGTCGCGCGGGCCGTGGCCTCCGCCAGGGCGGTACCGACCTGGGCCGCCCCCGCCACCGTCACCCCGTGGGCCGTCACCGCGGCGACGAGCGCCCGCCCGGCCGCGGCGACGGCCGCCTCCGCCCCGGTGAGCGCGGCGGTGGCGTCCGCGAGCCGCGCCTCGGCGGCGGGCCGGGTCCGGTCCACCCACGCCAGGAGCCCGCGCCACCCGGCCGCCAGGCTCATCGGATCGAGAGGGGGTACGCCGAGGGGGATGAGCGCATCCCGCGCCGCCCGCAGCTGGTCAGCGTACGCCCGCTGGCCCACCGCGAACTCGCGTTCGGCCGCCTCGGCCCGCTCCCGGTCCCGCCGGGTGCTGGTGAACGTGGCGAGGGCGGCCCGTTCCGTGGCCGTGAGCGCGTCGAGTTCCCGGAGCCGGTCACGTACCTCGTCAGCGGACGGGGCCGAGGCGAGCCCGCGGATCACCTCACCGAGCCGCGTGTCGGCCTGGGCCAGGTCGGCCGCCCGGCGGGCAGCCTCAGCGACAGCGGCTGTACTCGCCTCAGCCGCCCGTACCCGCTCGGTCGCGCGGGTCCGCTGCGCCGTCTCGGCGACGGTGAATTCACTCGTCGCAGCCGCGGCCCGCGCCCGCGCGGCGGGCCGGTCGGTCGCCTCGAGCCGGGCCAGTTCGGCGGCGGCCCACCCGGCCAAGTCCGCCCAGGCCTGGGCGAGCGAGGTTTCGGTCGTCGGGGCGCCGTAGAGGAGTACGCCCTGGCGGGCCGCTCGCAGCGTCGGCCACGCGGTCTCGGCCTCAGCCCGGAGTGCGTCGCGGGCGGCGAGCGCCTGGGCCCGGGTTTGCCGCGCGGCGACAAGGGCGGTACGGGCCGAGCCGGCCGCCGCCTGCGCGGCCGCCAACTCCTGCGCCTGGGCCTCAAGAGAGACTCGACAGGGGGGGATGATGTCCTGCCACCAGATCGCTCGTCGGACGTCGCTCGTTGCCAGGGGGGGAGACACGTGGTCGGTGGCCCCCCTGTCTCCTGTCCGACGGCGGTCCCCCAACACCTCTGCCACCTCGTGAGCGGAGAACCGGTCCCCGCGAGGTCCCGAGCCGGGCACTCCACCACCGGGTTCCCCGTCGTTGTCGGACGCCGGGTGGCGAGTGGTACCTTCGCCCGATACGCCCGCCGAACAAGCTCCGAGCGCCGCGGCGAGGGCCGTACCTTCAGTCGGCTCCCCACCGGCGCGGAGCAACTCCCCCAGGGTGACGAGCAGCCGGTCGGCCTGGGTGCTGACCGCGTCAAGCGCGTCCCCGGCCCGGGCGGCGGCGAGCCGCGCCGCCGTGGCTGCCCGGTCGGCCACCGTGACGGCCCGCTCGGCCTCTTCCAGCCGGGCCTTCGCCTCACCGGCCTCGCCCAGGTCGACCGGGCCCGGCAACCGGGTCACGGCCTGCGCACAGACCGGGCAGTCGTCGCCGAGGGCGAGGTGGGCGCGCAGATCGGCGGCCGTCACCCGCAGGTTGGCCTCGTCCGCGACCACCCGGGCAGCCTCCCGGCGGGCCACCTCCGCAGCCAGCGCCGCCGCCGCACCGTCCGCGGCCGTGTCCGCCCGCTGTGCCGCGGCGGCCCGCGTCTCGAGATCCGCGCGGACCTGCTCCAGTTGCGTCAGGGTGTCCAGTCCCTGTTTCACCACCACCGGGTCGCCCGCCTGACCGAGCCGGTCGCGGGCGGCGTCATCGGCGGCCTGGGCCGCGGCAAGGTCGTCCTCGGCGCTCCGGTACGCGGACTCAGCCGCGTCGAGGCGCTGGGCGAGATCGCCAACGCCGACGGGCTGACGCACCTCGGCCACCGCGGCCCGGCGGGTTTCCAGTTCACGGAGCCCGGCCACCGCCGCGTCGCGGACCTGGTTCGCCGCCGACTCCGCCCGGACCGCTGCCTGCCACTCCCCCTCGGCCCGCTCCGCCGCGGCCACGGCCATCGTCGCCGCCAGGGCCGCCCGCTGCTCGGATTCCACGGCCGCGGGCCGGCGCGTCTCCAGCCCCGCCCGGTCCGCCCAGGCGTCACGCCACCGGGTGAGTTCGCCCCGGTCGTCGGCGCCCTCGAGGGCGGTCCGCGCGGTCGCGTACGCCGCCGAGGCCGCCGACTCCGCAGCCCGCGCCCGGTCCAACGCCGCCCCAATCATCTCCGCCCGGGTCTGCCAGTCGTCGAGGCCCGCCGGGGCGGTCACCCCGGCCAGACGGCCGAGTTCGTCGCGGTACCGCCCGGCCACCCCCACACTGTCCGCCACCTGGCGGTGCGCGGCCTCGACCGCCGCCTGGAGCCCGGATGCCTCAGTCGCGAGCGCGGCCAACTCGCGGGTCCGCGCCACCGCGGCCACTTCGGCCTCCGGGGTCGCCCCGGCCAGTTCCGCGATCAGGGTCTCGCCGATCTTGACCTCCGCGAGCGCCGCCTCGCTGCGGCTTCGCGCGGCCTGCATGATCGCGTCGTACCGCTCCGCCCCCAGCAACTTCATGAGTATTTCTTGCCGGTTGCTGGGCGGCGCGGTCAGGAACTCGGCGAACCGCCCCTGTGGCAGGACGACCGCCTTGGTGAAGTCGTCAAACCCGAGCCCCAGCAGGCGCTCGACCGCCGCCGTCACGTCGCGCGGGCCGTACGCCACGACCGTGACCTCATCCGTCGTCGCCGTCGTCTGGGCCGGGTTGTGGAACCGCTCCAGCGAGACGGTCTTCTGCTGGACGTTGACGCCGGAACGCCGGAGTTCCCGCGCCACCTGGTACCGTGCCGTACCCACGTCGAAGACCAACCGGACGGCGGCGTAAACGCTCGTGGGCGCCAGCGCGTACTGCACCGCACCCGCCCGGCCCCAGCGCGGAGCCGTGCCGTACAGCGCGAAGATCAGCGCGTCGATCACCGTCGACTTGCCGGACCCGGTCGGCCCGATGAAAGCCAGGTAGTCGGTACCCTCGAAGTCGACCGTCGCCGGCTCCCGGAACGAGGCGAAACCGTCGATATCAAGCCGGACTGGTCGCATTACTCTCCTCCAGCAATTCATCAAACAGCGCTGTCAAACGGGGATCAGCGAGCCCGGCCTCCGCACAGTAGTCGACAAACAAGTCATGTGGCGAGCGGGCCATGTGGTCGGCGCGACGGCGCTCGTGGTGGGCCTGGAAGTCGGGGTGGATCCGGATCTCGAGCGCGTCCGGCAGCGCGGCCAGAATGTCGTCGCGCAGGCCGGCGCGAGTCGGCTCGCGGACGACGACCCGCAGGTAGTCGCCGTCGTACGGCGCCCCGGCGACCAGCTCCTCGACCGTCCCCGTGACCGTCCTGAGGCGCCGGCCCTGGGCCAGAGGTACGTCGGTGACGCGCGCCCGCGACCCGGGCGCGACCTCGACCAGGCAGACGACGGGCGTGTGGCTCTCCTCGCCGAAGTCGACCGCGAGCGGCGCACCGGCGTAGTGGATGGGGACGAAGCCGGGGCCCTGGATCTGCTGGCGGCGGTGGAGGTGGCCGAGCGCGACGTACTGCGTCGTGGGCGGGAAGACCGCGGGTGAGACGTGGTACTCCATGATGGTCTGTGCCTCGCGCTCGCCACCGCCCATCACACCGCCGGTTGTGGTGAGATGGGCCAGGACCAGGTTGACCGTCTCGGGGGAGAAACCGCCCGCCAACCCCGCGAGGATGGCCCGGATGGACTCCTCGTACCGCCCCGCGTTCGCCGACTCCGTCCCGGTGACGATCTCCGCCGCGCCGATGATGCCGCGGCGGGAGAGGAACGGCAGGAGGGCGACAACCGCTCGCTCCCCGGTCGAGCGGGCCGTGAAACGGTGGACGCCGCCCGCGGTGGCCGGACTAAGACGCCCCGCGTACTCGATGCCGACCTGGGCCATAAGGTCCCGCAGGGCCTCGAAGGTCCGGGCGTGGTCGTGGTTGCCCGCGATCACGATGACCTCGATCCCCGCGCGGGCGAGGGTGAGCAGCGTCTCGTAGACGACCCGCTGGGCGTCGGCCGTGGGCGCGGCGGAGTCGAACACGTCCCCCGCAAGCAAGACCGCGTCCACCTGGCGGTTAAGCGCGATACCGGTGATCTCGGCCAGGACGGCGCGCTGCTCCTCCAGGCGGCTGCGGCCCTTCAGGGTCTTCCCGACGTGCCAGTCGGCGGTGTGGAGCAGTAACACGTCCCCATTCTCTCGCATTTAGGGTTGAGGGAAGCGCTGATCTACCATGTGCCGCGATCCGGTCGCCGGCGTAACGATTCGGTAACGGTTTGCGTACTCGCTTGCACCGAACCGGGGGGTAAGCGTAACTTACTTTGTGGAAGCGCTTCCAGGTTACGTAAGCCAGCCGGATTTCGTCCGGTACACATTCACCCCACCGGGGTCGGAACAAAGGAGTTGTCTCGTGCGTACACGCACACTACATTCGATGGGCTTAGCCGCGGCTGTGGCCCTCACGCTCAGTTTCAGTCTCGCCGGTTGCTCCGGCGGCGGGTCCCCCTCGAACTCGTCGTCCGCCAGCGGTACGACGAGCGGGTCCGCGTCAACGGGTGACCAGATCACGTTGACAATCGGCACCTTCAATAACTTCGGGTACGACGCCCCGACGGCCACGATGCAGGGCGCCGACCTGTACTCGAAGTACATGGAGCTGCACCCGAACATCAAGATCGAGCCGACCGTGGCCGCCCTCTCCGACGACGCGCGCTCCGCTTTCACCACGGCCATCGGCGCCGGTTCCGGCGCGTACGACATCCAGGCGGTCGACATCGACTGGATGCCCTTCATCATGGACAACGCCGACAAGCTCGTCGACCAGAAGGCCTCCCTCGCGGCCAACGACTACCTGCCATGGAAGACCCAGCAGGCCACGACGCCCGACGGCAAGGTCCTGGGCGGCGGTACGGACATCGGCCCCGAAGGCATCTGCTACCGGGCCGACCTGCTTGACAAGGCGGGCATCCCCTCCGACCGCGACTCGGTCGCGGCCTGGCTCGGCGGCGCCAACGCGACCTGGGACTCGTACTTCGCCGCGGGCGCCGAGTACGTCCAGAAGTCCGGCGGGATGCCGTGGTTCGACTCGGCGGCGGCCACTTTCCAGGGCATGATCAACCAGGTCCAGTACAGCTGGGTTGACGCCGACAACAACATCATCGCGTCGACGAACGACGCGACCAAGGCGCTGTACGACCAGCTCACCACGGCCGCGAGCGACGGCAAGCAGTCCGCCGGCCTGAAGGAGTGGAGCGACGACTGGAACGCGGCGTTCAAGGCGACCGACAATACTGCTTTTGCTACCATGCTCTGCCCGGCCTGGATCGTCAACAACATCAAGAACAACGCCGGCGCCGACTTCAAGGGCTGGGACATCGCCGATGTCTTCCCCGGTGGTGGCGGCAACTGGGGCGGGTCCTTCCTCGTGATCCCGTCGCAGGGCAAGAACATTGAGGCGGCCAAGGACCTCGTGGCCTGGCTGACGGCTCCCGAGCAGCAGGCGGCGGTCTTCACCGCGGCCTCGAACTTCCCGAGCTCGCCGAAGGCTGAGGCAGCCTCGGGCGTCGCCGACAAGGTGGAACCGTTCCTGAACAACGCCCCGATTGGCAAGATCTTCACCGACCGGGCCAAGGCCGTTTCGGTCGTGCCGTACAAGGGCTCCGCGTACTTCGACATCCAGACGAAGATGGCCGACGCCCTCAACCGCGTCGACGTGGACAAGTCCATGACGCCCGCCGACTCGTACACCCAGTGGCTGGCCGATGTGAAGGCCCTGAGCTAACGACCACACGCCGGGGTGGGCGACTGGTACATCCGCCGCCCACCCCGGCGTACGCGCCGACACGCGACCAACAACTCAATCGTCACCACAACCCCTAATGAAAGGCACCTTCGTGGCCCGCAATGAAGCGGCAACCCGTGTCCAGACCTCCGACCTCGATGCCCGCCTCCAACGGCGCGCCAAGTGGTCGCGCCTCGACATCCGGCTCTCGCCGTACCTCTACATCTCCCCCTTCTACATCGTGTTCGCCATCGTGGGCCTGTTCCCGCTGTTGTACACGGCCTACATCGCGACCCGGAAATGGAACAGCATCGCCGGCGACACCGGAACCGCCATCTGCGGCGCGACCTGCGGCGACGCGAATGCTACCTCGTGGTTCGGTAACTTTGACTGGGTCTTGCACCAACCCGACTTCTGGGTCGCGCTGCGCAACACCTTCGCGATCTTCCTGATCTCGACGGTGCCCCAGATCATCGCCGCGATCCTCATCGCCCACGTGCTTGACTCCAACCTGCGCGCCAAGACCTTCTGGCGGATGGGCGTTCTGCTGCCGTACGTGGTGGCGCCCATGGCCGCCGCCATCATCTTCTCCCAGGTCTTCTCCGACAACATGGGCATCATCAACTCGTTGTTCAACGCGGTCGGCCTCCCGAAAGTCGCCTGGCACGCCAACCCCCTGGCCAGTTGGATCGCGATCGCCTCGATCGTCGATTTCCGCTGGACCGGCTACAACACGCTGATCCTGCTCGCCGCGATGCAGGCAATCCCGCACGAGCTGAACGAGGCCGCCGAGGTGGACGGCGCCGGGCGCTGGCGCCAGTTGGTCTCCATCACGATCCCGCAGTTGCGCCCGACCCTGATCTTCGTCATCATCACCTCGACCATCGGCGGCCTGCAGATCTTCGACGAGCCACAGATGTTCTCGTCGGCGGGGAGCTACGGCGGCAGCAGCCAGCAGTTCCTCACGGTGACCCAGTTCCTCTGGCGGACCGGCTTCGTGTCGACCAACAACTCCAACATGGGCCGGGCCGCCGCGGTGGCCTGGATCCTGTTCCTCATCATCGTCGCGATGGCGGTGGTGAACTTCCTTCTCACGTCACGAATTTCGTCCGGTGACGCGCGGGCGTCACGCCGGGCCCAGAAGAAAGGGGGCGCGCGATGAGCCCAACCACCACCCGCCGCCGGACCAGCCGTCTCACCTCCGAGGGCCGTCGCGCCGGCGGAGGCTCGTACGCCTTCCTGGTGATCATCTTGCTGATGTCGGTCTTCCCGCTGTTGTACGCGGTGCAGATCGCCTCGGTGACGACCGACAACATGTACGGACTGGGTTCGTTCGGCAAGGCGCAACTCTCCATCCTGGCCGAAAATCTGCGCAAAGCGTTCTCCGAACTCGACTTCTGGCGGGCCCTCCTCAACACCGTTCTGGTGTCGGGCATTTGCGCGATCGCGGTGGTTTTCTTCTCCACCCTGGCCGGGTACGCCTTCGCCAAGCTGCGGTTCCGCGGGCGCGGCCCGCTGTTCCTGTTCATCATCGGTACGATGGCGATCCCGACCCAGCTGAGCGTCGTACCGCTCTACATCCTGATGTCCAAGCTCGGGCTGTACGGCAAACTGCCGGCCGTCGCGCTGCCCGGACTGGTGACGGCGTTCGGGGTGTTCTGGATGACGCAGTACCTCGAGCAGTCGCTGCCGTACGAACTGATCGAGGCCGCCCGCGTCGACGGGTGCTCGATGATCTCGACCTTCTTCCACGTCGCGCTGCCCGCCGCCCGGCCGGCGGCGGCGA
The DNA here is from genome assembly GCA_031254155.1 of Propionibacteriaceae bacterium. GTDB lineage: Bacteria > Actinomycetota > Actinomycetes > Propionibacteriales > Propionibacteriaceae > WQYJ01. The sequence goes on along the minus strand of JAIRVA010000086.1, from coordinate 2,944 downwards.
TGCTGGCGCTGTTCACCTTCGTGTCGCAGTGGACCCAGTACTACTGGCCGTTCCTCATCCTGGGTACGAACAACAAGGCGTTGCTAACCGTCGCGGCGGCGACGCTACGCGGCGGTCACTTCACCGACTACACCCTCATCATGGCCGGCGTCATGCTGACGGCCTTCCCGCTGATCCTCCTGTTCTTCTTCGCCGGGAAACAGCTGGTCGCCGGCATCATGGCGGGTGCCGTCAAAGGGTAGCCGTGAGCCAACCGACCCTCGACGATGTGGCGGCCGCGGCCGGGGTGGCCCGGTCCACCGCCTCGCGGGCCCTGTCGGGGGCCGGTCCGGCGTCAGCCGGTGCCCAGGCGAGAGTCCGGGCGGCCGCCGCCGCTCTGGGATTCACCCCCAACCCGGCGGCGCGGACCCTCGCCACCCGGCGGTCGTACGCGGTCGCCCTCGTCATCCCCGAACCGAACGTCCTCGTCCTGGGTGACCCGTTCCTCACGGGCATGATCATCGGCACGTCGGAAGCGTTCCGCGCCACCGACTATCAGGTCCTCCTCGTCATCGTCCGGCCCGATGACGAACCCGGGAAGGCGCTCCGCGTCATGCACCCGAGCCACGTCGACGGCGCGATCATGGTGTCCCATCACGGCAGCGGCGCGTTCGAGCGAGTGATCCGGCAGAGTCCCGTACCCAAAGTGTATGTGGGCCGGCCCTGGCCGGATCCGACCAACCTGTACGTCGATGTCAACAACCGTCTGGTCGGCGACCTGGCCACGCGGCGCCTGGTCGAGCGGGGGGCGCGCCGGATCGCCTGCATCGCTGGCCCGGCCGACATGGCCGCCGTCCATGACCGGACCGCGGGCTGGCGGGAGACGCTCCAGGACGCCGGGTTGCCACCGGGGCCGGTCACCCACTCCCCCTTCACCCTGGCCGGCGGAGCGACGGCGATGACAGAACTCCTGCCCTATCGTCCCGACGCCGTCTTCGTCCAGTCCGACCTCATGGCGGCCGGGGCGATCAAGACCCTCGAAGAACACGGGATTGATGTGGGCCGGACCGTCCGCATCGTCGGGGTCGACGACTCCGACTTCGCCCGGTCCGCCTCGCCGCCGCTGACGTCCGTCACCAATCCCGCAGCTAATTTGTCGGCCCGCGCGGCCCGCATGCTGCTCCGTCTCCTCGACGACAACGAGACAGCTAACGATGTCAGACCCGAAATCGTCGACCCGGTCCTGGTCATCCGCGACTCCGGGTGACACGCCGTACCCACAGGCGCTCGCCAGCTAAACGAACCACAACACCCGGGTTTTCTGTACATTTCCGCTATCTCAGCTAGAATTGGGTCATGTTGACGATGCCTCTGACAGCCGCGCGAGCCCGGTTGGCTGAGGTCGTGGACCACGCACGGGTGAACCACGAACCGGTCTATCTGACACGGCGCAACCGCCCAGTGGCCGCTGTTGTCGCCGCCGATCGGCTTGTTGAGTTGTTAGCAGCCGAAGCCGAACTAGCCGGAGCCGGAGCGGGCGAACGAAACGCCGCACTCACGCCGTCGGAAGCGAGCCGGCTGCGTGAGTTCGAGGAGCTAGCAGCCCGGGCGGCGCGCCACATCAAACCAGGCACCGCACCATTGACCGATCCCGCCGCGCTCTACTCCGAGCGAGCAGCACGCCTGTGAGCGGCCGAGCGGGCCGAGCGGTGGTCTCGGTTGACACCAACGTACTATTGCGCGCCACCCTCGCCGAACCCGGGCTTGAGAACGAGTCGCGCGCTGCCCAGCAGTTCCTCGCTTCGAACCGGCAAACCATCGTCATCTGTGATCTTGTCATTGCCGAGTACGTCCACGCGTTGGCCGCGCACTACCACCTCGACCGGCCCTTCATCAGCGAGTTGGTGTTGACCATTGTTCAACTACCTCACATCCAATGCTCCACCGGCATCGTCACCGCGGCTTTGACCCACTATGTCAACAAACCCAAGCTCTCGTTCGAGGATTGCTTCATCGCCGAGCACGCCCGCGCCAACCGGGCACTACCTTTATGGACGTTCGATCGTAAGCTGGCTCATCAACACGAGTCTGCGGCGCGCCTGGAGGGACTTGAACCCCCAACCTTCTGATCCGTAGTCAGATGCTCTATCCATTAAGCTACAGGCGCTGGAAGCAGGGAACAGTCTACGCTACCGGCGGGCGTCTGCCAACTTGGACCGCGTGGACTCGTGGTGACGACTGGTGGACAGTGCCGCGTTCGATAGCTCGATACCGTCAGAATAGGGGGAGCGAAGGCGGGAGGTACGATGACCGTCGCTGTGGTACTACTGGCCGCCGTACTGGGGGGCCTGACCGGCGAGGTCATGCGCCGACGCCTGAACCGGCTCGCGTACCGCCGTCCGCCCGAGGCGGCGGACGATCCCGACGAGACAGCCTTCGCGACTCCGGGCCGGCGGTTCTGGGTACCGGTCGTTTTGGCGGGTACGTGGGCCGCCCTCGGCTGGCGGGTCCTGGACGAAACGGCGGTGTCGGACCCGCTGAACTGGGTCCGGTTCGCCGCCTGGCTCGCGTTCGCGGGCATCGGGGCCTGGCTGGCGGTGATCGACCTCGACGTGAACCGCCTGCCCGACCGGGGCCAGCTCGTCCTGGCCACCCTGATGGTGGCCGCGGGGGTGTGTCTCGCCTGGGGCGAACCGGGGCGTCTCCTGACGGGTCTGGGCGCCGGACTCGTCTGCGGGCTCGGCTTCCTCATCGTCCACACCATCAGCCGCGGCGGCCTCGGCCTGGGTGACGTCAAACTCATCGCCATCTGCGGCTGGTGGCTCGGCCTCAGCTCAGTCGCGGCCGTCTTCGCCGGTGTCATCGCCGCCTGCCTGCTCGGCATTGCGTTTTCCCTGGTCAAACGAGTACGACAGTTCGCCTTCGGACCCTGGCTCGTGGCCGGGACCGTACTCGCCGGACTCAC
>JAIRVA010000069.1 GCA_031254155.1 Propionibacteriaceae bacterium | reverse complement strand
TGGCGAGGATCGCCAAGATGACAAAGACCAGCTGGCCGACCAGCCCACAGCCCTGGACGACGAGGGCCGACAGGGAGCTGAAGCCGACTGCCGTCTCGACATCCGCCCCGGCGGGCAAGTTAGCCTGGCCCTCGATGTACCGGACGAGAGCGGCCAAGCCGGCCACGATCCCGATGTTGCACACGACCGCAACGATCGACAGCCACCACGTCGACCGCAGGGAGAAGAACTTGATCCACTCCGACCGCAGCAGGCGGGGGAAATTGAGTTTGTACTTCCGTGAGAGTTGTTGGTCAAGAACGGACATCACGACTCCTCCCACGCGCGGCGGGGCCGGCCCTGTGTGGTCTCCGGCGGGGTGGCAGCGGGTTCGGGTGCCGGGTCGGCCGGCGGCCCGGTCAGCCAGGACGCGGCGGGGGTCCGGGGGGCCGGGGCCGGCTCCGGCGCGGGTTCCGGCCGGACCGGATCGGCCCGGAGAGCGAACGAGTCCACGCGCGGGGCGGGCGCCGGCTCGGTCCGCCACGGTACGACCGGCGGGTCGAGACGCCACGACGGGACGGGAGCGGCGGCGGGTTCGGCGTACGAGCGGTGGTCACCGAACGAGTCCGACACCTCGTACCCGTCGGCCGAGCGCGAGGCGTACTCCCGTCTGCCCTCGGGCGACGACACGGCGGACTCCGGCCAGGCCGGGGCCGCGGGCCCCTGCTCGGCGCGGGACCGCTCGGACCGGCGCAAGACAACCGTCATCGGCCGGTCCCTCGGCTCGCGGGTGTCTGCCTCGCGGGGTCCGGACGGCTGGCGCCCGCCCGGCTCGGCGGGTCCACGCGGTTCGGTCGGGCGGCGCCCACCCAGGTCGGGCGGCGTACGCCCGTCCAAGTCGGAGCGGCGCAGGGTGACGGTCTCGGAGTCCGCGGGCCGCGAGGGGGGTACGAGTTCGGGCGGCTGGGCGAGCTCGGACCCCTTTGACTCGCCGGCGTGGAACTCCTGCGCGCCGCTGGTCAACTCGAGATAGACATCCTCCAGCGACCGCCTGACGGGGGTGAGCTCGTACAAGACCCACCCGCGGCGCGCCGCTTCCTCGCCGATCGCCTCGGCGGTCACTCCGGTGATGGACACCGTACCGTCGTCGTTCGGTTGCGCCGTCCGCCCCGAGTGGGTCACCGTGTTCACGATCTCCGCGATGTTGGGTGACCGTACCTTCGTCACGAGACCCGACGCCTGGTCGATGAGGTCGCTCATCGCCGCATCGGCGATCAGGCGGCCGCGGCCGATGATGATCACGCGGTCGGCGGTAAGCGCCATCTCGCTCATGAGGTGGCTCGAGATGAAGATCGTCCGACCTTGTGAAGCCAGGTTTTTCAGCAGTTCGCGGACCCACGCGACCCCCTCCGGGTCGAGCCCGTTGATCGGTTCGTCGAGGATCAGAGTCTCCGGGTTGCCGAGAAGGGCGGCGGCCAGGCCGAGCCGCTGGGACATGCCGTACGAGAAGCCCCCGGCCCGCTTCCGGGCGACCGTGGCGAGCCCGACCATCTCGAGCAGATCATCGACGCGCTTGGCGGGGATGCCGTGGGTGGCGGCCAGGGCGCGGAGGTGGCTGCGGGCCGTCCGGCCGGGGTGGACCGACTTGGCCTCCAACAGGGCCCCCACTTCGGTCATCGGGGCCTTGGTCGCGGTGTACGCCCGGCCGTTGACGCGCGCATGCCCCTTCGTCGCGCGGTCGAGGCCGAGGATCAGGCGCATCGTCGTGGACTTGCCCGCCCCGTTGGGGCCGAGGAACCCCGTCACCACACCGGCGGGTACGGTAAAACTCAGATTGTCAACCGCGACCTTAGCGCCGAACCGCTTGGTCAGATTAGCCGCGTCGATCATCCCTCACCGCCTTCTACATAGGGTTTTATGGTACAACACTTTCGCAGATCCAGGGCGGCGTACCGTTCAGGTGTGGTACTGCTGGCGTCCTGTCCGACCGCAACCCCACATACCCACGGCTCTACCCCCCCTTCCTCCCGCGAAAGCGTGAGAACGCGCGAAAAAGCGGGTCAGAACCGACCGTAGTCACACAAACGCGGGGAGGGGAAGGTCAGGACTCCGGCCGGTGCAGGGTGATGTACATACACTGGAAACCAGTGTTCAGCGCACCGACGGCCGTGTCGACTACTACCCAGCCTCGTTGTTCCATCGTGCACAGGTAGTCGTCCAGGTCCGGGTACGCGTCGGCGTCGAAGCTGATGTCGTCCTCGGCGTCCTTGAACTTGTCGCGCCAGCCCGCGAGTTGAATCCGTGCCACCTTGTAAGCCATCGTCTCCTCCTTACGTACGCCCGTTCTGTTCGCTCCGGCCCCCAGGTACGGGCGAACCCTCGGGGCCGGTCACCGTGCCATCGGCGAATCAGTGGTACAAAATCCCACCGGGACGACGTACCGCGGGGGACGACGTACCGCAATCCCACACAGATCCTCCGCCGCGACGCCGTCTTCCTCCGCGTTTGTGTACTTGCGGTCGATTATTGGCCCGGCTTTCGCGCGTTTTCATACTAACGCGGAAAAGGCGGGCACGCCGGTAGGCGGGCACGCCGATACGCCGACATGGTACGGCAGGGGGTACGTACGGCAGGGGGGTACGTACGGCTAAGGGCGGGTCAGGATTCCGGGCGGTGCAGGGTGATGTACAGGAACGCGCCGTTCGATGCTCCGCCGGTCATACCAGCAACTGACCAGCCTCGCTGTTCCATCGTGCACAGGTAGTCGTCGAGACCTGGGTAGCTGTCGGCGTCGAAGTCGACATCATCCTCCGCGTCCTGGAACTTCTGACGCCAGCCAATGATTTGCACCCGTACGACCTTGTAGGCCATGTTCCCTCCCTTTCCTAAAGCAGCAGTCAATGCTTCATAGCGCGCCCGTCAGTTTGTCACGGCCACCGAGGTACGGGCGCAGTACCTTGGGGACGGTCACCGTACCGTCGGCGTTCTGGTGGTTTTCGAGGATCATGATGATCATCCGCGGGATGGCGCACGCCGTACCGTTGATCGTGGCGACCGGGCGGACCCCGTCGTCAAACCGCGCGCGGATCCCCAGCCGCCGGGCCTGGAACTCCGTACAGTTGGAGGTCGAGGTGATCTCGCGGTAGCGGCCCTGGCTCGGCACCCAGCCGTAGCAGTCAAACTTTCTGGCCGCTGACAAGCCCAGATCGCCAGCAGCGACGTCGAGGACCTGGAACGGGATCCCGAGCGAGGCGATGAACTCCTTCTCGAAGTCAAGGATGCGGTGGTGCTCGGCGTCGGCGTCCTCCGGCCGACAATAGACGAACATTTCCACCTTGTCGAACCAGTGGACGCGGAAGATGCCGCGGGTGTCTTTGCCGTACGACCCCGCCTCGCGCCGGAAGCAAGGACTGTAGCCCATGTACCGGCGCGGCAGGGTGTCGGCGTCCAGGATCTCGTCGGAGTGGTACGCGGCGAGGGCGACCTCCGAGGTACCGACCAGGTACAGATCATCGGCCGGCAGGTAATACACGTCCTGGGCAGCCTGGCCGAGGAAACCCGTCCCCTCCATCGCCGCCGGCTTGACCAGGGCGGGGACGATCATCGGGTTGTACCCCCACTCGACCGCGCGCGCGACCGCGTACTGTGTGAGGGCGAACTCCAGCAGCGCGCCCACACCCGTCAGCACGTAGAACCGCGAGCCCGACACCTTGGTCCCGCGCTCCATGTCGATGGCCCCGAGCAGCTCGCCCAACTCGAGGTGGTCGCGCGGGGTGAAGCCCTCGGCGGCGAAGTCGCGGGGGGTACCGATGGTCTCGGTGATGACGAAATCGTCCTCGCCGCCGATGGGGACGTCCGGCGGCACGGGGTTAGGCAGGAGCAACATGAGTTCGTTGAAACGCTCCTCCGCCACCGCCGTACCCGCCTCCGCCAGCTTCACCTCGTCAGCGAGTTCCTTGGCCTGGATGAGCAAGTCAGCCCTGGTTTCGGGCGACGCCTTGGCGACGTCGCGGCCCAACTCCTTCTGGTGGGCGCGGAGGGCCTCAAAGTGGGCGATCGCCGCGCGACGGTCCTCATCGGCCTCAACCAGCTGGTCGATCAGCTCCGGCGACTCCCCCCGCGCCGTCTGGGCGCGCTTAAGGTTGTCAGGGTCGGTACGAAGCAGTCGCGGGTCAATCATGCGCACCAGTTTAGACGATTAATCCCAAGCCATGCGCGGGCAAGGTACGAAGCGGGGTACGGGTATGGGGGCACGAAAAACGTACGGCACCCCGGAGGGTGCCGTACGTCATGGGAAGACGTGAGTCTACTTGTTGTCGGACTCTTCCGCAGTCTGGGCAGTCTCAGCAGTCTCGTCGGCCACCTCGGCCGCTGCGTCAGTGTCGGCCGCACCCTCGGCCACCTCGACCACTTCATCATCCGCCTGGGCCTCCGCCACCTCGGCTTCGACGGGTACCTCGACAACCTCCTCGGCCTTCTTCGCCGGCTCGGCCTTCTTGGAGCGGGTCTTCTTGGTCACGGCTTCGGTCACGATCTCGATGATCGCCATGGGAGCGTTGTCACCCTTCCGGGGGCCGATCTTGGTGATCCGCGTACACCCGCCATCGCGGTCCGCGACCTGCGGCGCGATCTCGGTGAACAGGACGTGGACGACCGTCGGGTCGGTCACGGTACGCATGACGATGCGCCGCGAGTGGAGGTCACCCCGCTTGGCCTTGCTGATGAGCCGCTCGGCGAGCGGCTGCAGCCGCTTGGCCCGGGTCTCGGTCGTGGTGATACGCCCGTGCTCGAACAGCTGGGTCGCCAGGTTGGCGAGAATGATCCGCTGATGGGTGGGCGTACCTCCCAGACGAGGGCCCTTGGTTGGCTTTGGCATGTGTGTCTCCGTTCTCAGGCGGCGAAGCTGTCGTCTGCGTCGTATCGGTTAAGGGCGTACGGATCCAGTCCGAGGATCGAATCCTTGAGGGTCAGCCCGAGCTCGGCGAGCTTGAGCTTGACCTCGTCGATGGACTTCTGGCCGAAGTT
>JAIRVA010000012.1 GCA_031254155.1 Propionibacteriaceae bacterium | reverse complement strand
GTCCTCTTGGTCGCGGCAGGGCTGGTCTTCGCCGGGGTCGGCGGTGGCAGCATCGCGGTTGACGGTGCCATCCACCGCGCCCACCTCGACCGGAAGAACGCCAAGCTCGGGGCCTAGCCGGGCTTGGGACACGGTCGTTAATAAATGGTGTAAGTGGCGGTTTCGGGGCGGGATGGCTGATAAGGCGGAGTGCCCGGAGGCGTAGTGGAACTACGCCGCAGCGGCCGACAACGCCATCAGGCGCCCGATCCCGGAAGCGACACGCGGCAGTTATTCACGAACGTGTCCTTAGTCGGCCGAGATCGTACGGCGCGAGCGGCGGGCTTTGTACCACTCCCACACCATGGGCAGGACGGAGATGAGGACGATGATGATGCACGCCAACTCAAAGTTGTCCTTGATGATGGGCACCCCGCCGAGGAAGTAGCCGGCGGTAGTGACGATGAGGACCCAGGCCACCCCGCCGATGGCGGTGTACGAGATGAACTGGCGGAAACTCATCTTGGACACTCCGGCGATGAGGGTGACGAAGGTCCGTACCAGCGGTACGAAGCGGGCCAGGATCAGCGCGCGAGCCCCGTACTTTTCAAAGAAGTGACGGGTCTTCTCCACGTGCCGGGGATCAAAGACCTTGCCCCAGAAACCGGTGCGTTCCTTGAAGAGCGGTGGTCCGATCAGCCGGCCGACCCAGTAGCCGGCGACGTTGCCGCCGACGGCGGCGATCAGCAGTACGACGTACACGACGATGATCGTCGACCAGAGTCCGCCCACCGTGATTGTACCCATCGCGGTGAACATGCCCACCGCGAACAGCAGGGAATCGCCAGGGAGGACCGGGAAGATCGCACACTCAACAAAGATAATGAGGGCGACTCCCCAGAGTGCCCAGTTACCCAGAGAGGTGATGATGACCTCCGGGTCGAGCCAGCTGGGAAGCAACAACGGGAGTAAAGCGGCAAACGTCATCTCACCAGGATACAGGACGCTTCCCGCTCAACTCCCGCTGGCTCAGGGCCGTTCAGGGCCAGATCAGGGCCGATCAGACTCAGATGAGGCCCAGTTCCTTGACGGCTTCGCGTTCCTCAAGGAGTTCGGCGACGGAGGCGTCGATCTTCGCGCGCGAGAAGTCGTTCAGTTCCAGGCCCGGGACGATCGTGTACTCGCCGTCCTTGGTCGTCACCGGGAAGGAGGACAGGAGGCCCTCCGGGACGCCGTACGACCCGTCGGAAACGACCGACATCGACACCCAGTCGCCCGCCGGCGTGCCCAGCAGCCAGTCGTGCATGGCCTCGACGGTCGCGTTGGCCGCGGACGCGGCGGAGGACGCTCCGCGGGCCGCGATGACGGCCGCGCCGCGCTTCGCCACGGTGGGGATGAAGTCGTTCTCGATCCAGGCTTGGTCGACCAGGCTGGCCGCCACCTGGCCGCCGACCTCGGCGTGGAACAGGTCGGGGTACTGCGTGGAGGAGTGGTTGCCCCAGATCGTCATCTTGCGAACCTCGGCGACACCCACGCCGAGCTTCTTGGCGAGCTGGGAGATAGCCCGGTTGTGGTCGAGCCTGGTCAGCGCCGAGAAATGGCGACGGGGGATGTCGGGGGCATTGTCCATGCAGATGAGGGCGTTCGTGTTCGCCGGGTTGCCCGTCACGCACACGTGAACGTCGGCCGCGGCCACCTCGTTCAGGGCCTTGCCCTGGGCGGTGAAGATGGCGCCGTTGGCGCTGAGCAGGTCGCCGCGCTCCATGCCGGCCGTCCGGGGGCGGGCGCCGACGAGCAGTGCCACATTGACGCCGTCGAAGACCGTCCGGGCGTCGTCGCCGATCTCGACCTTGCTGAGCAGCGGGAAGGCGCAGTCGTCAAGCTCCATGACGACGCCTTCGAGGGCCTTGAGAGCCGGGGTGATTTCCAGCAGGCGCAACTCGACGGGCTGGTCAGGGCCCAGCAACGAACCGCTGGCGATACGGAACAAAAGGCTGTAGCAAATCTGGCCGGCCGCGCCCGTGACGGCGACCTTGACTGGGGTGGTGCTCATGTGTGACTCCTTGACTGGGGGCCCAAGCGGGGCCGACTAGTACGACACTATCACCCCGCTCCAACACCGGCGTTTCCCATCGCCTGGTTTGCCTCGCGAAAGACTATGCTTGAGTCAGAAGGAGGGAAAATGCCCCGTATCCAACTGGCTCTACCACCCGAGAAGGCCGCTGGCGTGTTCGCCGATTTCGTGCGGGCGTGGCACACCAAAGACTGTTTCATTCTAGACTTTTCGGCCTACTCCGAACCGCCGATGCACGACCAGACGGCCGATGACATCGTGCAGCAGTCTACCGTGGTGTCGCGGGTCCGGATCCCACCTAACCAGGTCTTCGAACTCATGAAAGCCCTTGAGGCGCAACTCTCAGCGTGGGAGGCCGAAAACCGGACGAAGTAGGCCCGTCGTTCCTGAGGTCAAATTACGAACTTAGGCCACGGTCACCGCGGTTGCACCCGAGTACGGGCCGTACCGCGGGCTTGCCCAGTAGCGGGCTGAGATAGTGTACGAGCCGGTGTCAAGGTAACCGGTGTAGGTCCCCGAACCATCAAGCTGGACGACACCAACACCGGGGGCGCCGGTGATCTGGACTTGGGCGCCCGGCGTACCGCTGATGGAGAATCCCTGCGGAATGCTCTGGATACCCGGTGCCGCCAGTCTGATCGAGCCGCCCGACGCGGGAGCCGGGTTCTGGCCGGCGGTGGCGACGACTGGCAGGGTGGACCCGGCCGAGATGGCCCCCTCCCACTCCTTCCAGGACACGCTCCAGTTGCCGCTGATGTCGGCAGTGGTCACCCGCGTGGTGCTGCCCAGGTGGACGGTCACGGTGTCGCCCGGTGCGGCGGTCCCGGCGATGCTGGGGTAGACCGTCCCCCCCGCCGTGTCGACCACCTGGACACCCGCGGCCGGGGCGGCGGGCGGTGGCGGTGGCGGGGCGGGCGCGGTTG
>JAIRVA010000332.1 GCA_031254155.1 Propionibacteriaceae bacterium | reverse complement strand
GGCCAAGCCGGACATCTGGATGGGTACCTCGGCGGTATTGTCCCTATTTTACCTTGTCATCGTCGTTTGGCCGATGTTCACCGTCCTGCGGAAGTCGCTCGTCGGCGGGACGGGTGGCTTCTCCCTGGCCGCCTTCAAGCAGTTCTTCACGACGAAGCTCTACCTGACCTCGCTCGGGCACTCGCTCCTCATCGGCGTCGGGGTGACGATCCTGGCCCTCGTGGTGGCGTACCCGCTCGCGTACATGCTCACCATGTACCGTGTCCGTGGCAAGCAGTCCATCCAGGTGCTCGTGCTCGCGTCCATGATGTCGCCGCCGTTCATCGGCGCGTACTCCTGGATCCTGCTGCTCGGCAACAACGGCCTTATCACGCAGGGTATCCAGAAGCTCACGGGGGTCAAGATCCCGTCCATCTACGGGTTGCCGGGCATCCTGGCCGTCCTGACGTTACAGCTTGTCCCGCTGATTTTCACGTACCTCATGGGCGCCTGGCGGACCGTTGACGTGTCGATCCTGGAAGCGTCCGAGTCGATGGGCTGTACGGGGGCCAGGCGCGCGCTCAAGGTCATCGCGCCGCTGCTCGTCCCGACCGTGCTCGCGGGCTCGCTGCTCGTGTTCGTGCGCGCGTTCGCGGATTTCGGCACGCCGATGCTGATCGGCAAGGGGTACCAGACCATGCCGTACCAGATCTACGGCGCGGCGACAGGCGAAGTCAGTACGAACATGTCGTTCGCGGCGGCCCTGTCGGTCATCGTGATCATCTTGACCCTGGGCATCTTCTTCCTGCAGAAGTGGCTGGCTGCGCGGAACTCGTTCGCGATGAACGCGATGCGCCCGATCGAGCCCAAGCGGCTGCGGCGCGGGCCGAGCATGCTCGTCCACATCCTGGTGTACGGCTATCTCGCCATCTCACTGTTACCCCTTGTCGTGGTCATCATCTCGGGGTTCCGCAAGACGGTGATGGGCCAGTTCACCCCCGGTCTCCACTTCACGGCCGAGAACTTCACCGCGCCGTCGGCGAAGAGTGACATCCTGAAGTACATCCGCAACACCTTCACCATCGGGCTCTCGGCCCTGGTGGTGCTCGTCGTGGTGGCGGTCCTGGTCGCGTACGTCTCCGTCCGCCGGCCCAACCCGGTCAACAAGGTGCTGGACACGCTGACCATGGTGCCGTACGTCGTCCCCGGGCTGGTCATCGGCATCGGGTTCATGCTGACCTTTTCCGGCCCGCCGCTGGCGCTGACGGGTACGGCGGTCATCATGGTCATCGCGCTCATGATCCGGCGGCTGCCGTACACCATCCGCTCCACGGCGGCGTTGCTCGGGCAACAAAGTCCGAGCATCGAGGAGGCGGCGTACTCCCTTGGCGCGTCGAAATTGAAGACGTTGGTGCGCGTCATCGTACCGGTCCTGGCCCCCGGCATCTTCTCGGGGGCGGTCTTGAGCTGGGTGACCATCATCACGGAGTTGTCGACGACATTGTTCCTATACAACACGGACACGCAGACCATGTCCCTGGGGATCTACGCGACGGTGGTACGCGGGCAGCTTGGTACGGCCGGTGCCCTGTCGACCATCCTGCTTGTCATCACCATCTTGTCGCTGGTCCTGCTCACCAAACTCCCGGGTGGCAGCGACAACCTCAAGGTGTGAGGCGGTAGGGGCAACCGGGTTACACCAGCCGGCGGTCGATGGAACCGGAGGTCATGGCCCGCAGGATGCCGGGGTAGTCGAGGATGAAGGTCATCACGTCGCCCACGTGGTACCGCTTCCGACAAGCGGTGATATCGGCCACTAGGAGGTCGCTGCTGCCGTGTAGCACCCGGACCGTGGGATCGGCCGGGACCAGGCGATCGACCACGACATCTTGGTTCCCGACGGCGACGAGGGCCCGCCAGCTGACGTTGTTGTCGGGGTAGTCCGGATCGTCCGCGACCGGTGTCTCGGCCGGTGCCCGCTCGCCAACCGGACGGGAGGGTTTGGCCTTGATTTCGATGATTTCGGCGGTCACGGTACACGCGTCCTCGTAGCCACCCGCGACCGGCGTCTTGAGATCGGCCGCCCGCCCGGTCAGCAGCGCCTCGCCGACGCGCAGGTGGTTGACCCGGTGGGGCAGGGTCCCCGCGGCCAGCATGGGGAGCGCGCTCGAACTGCCGCCAGACACAACCGACAATTCCACTCCGAGAGTGGCTTCGACGGTCTCGGCCAGCGAAACGAGGGCGGCCAGGTTGGTTGGCGTGGGGACGATGCCGCCGAAGCAGCCTAATGCCGTACCAATTCCGTACAATTCGACCCCAGGCGTCGCCAGGACGACCCCGCACAGGTCCACCAGATCCTCCGGCAGGACGCCCTCGCGGCGGTCGCCGATGTCCACCATGACAACCACCCGGTGTCGGCGGCCCTGAGCGGCCCCGGCCGCCCCGAGTGCCCGGATCGTCCCGGCCTCCGAGTTGAGACTGACATCCGCGTACCGGACCACGTCGGCGACCTGGCTCGGCAGCGGAGCGCGAATGAGCCACTTCTCAACGGAAACTCCCTTGTCAGAGGCAGCTTTGTCAAGCGCGACCAGGTGGGGCAGCCGGGCCTCGCCGATGGACGCCGCCCCGGCGCCGATGAGCGCGTCGATCAGCGGCCGGTACCCGCCCAGCATCTTCGTCACCGTCGTGAGCCGCGCCCCGTGCGCCTGGGCCAGGTCGCGCACGGCCCAAAAGTTGCGCAGGACCCCGTCGAGATGGATGTCGACCACGGGGTACGAGGGTGGGTTCGCGGCGATCTCCCCAGTCACCCCGCTGGCTCCGGTTCGGCTCACGCTGCCCCCAGACGGTTCACGACCCCGGGTACGGTCGCCTTCGTGGCGTTGAACCGCCGGATGGCGGCGGCCCCCTGGCGCTCCAGGGTCCAGTCGGCCGCCGGGTGGGCCATCGGCTCACCGTACTTCCGTGTCAACGCCGATTGGACGAAGTCCCAGGCGTACCACGGGTTCTTGGCCAGCGCCGGGCCCAGCAGGTTCGTCACGATGAGGTTGCCCCGTCGTGCGCCCTCGGTGTCGGTGCCTGTTCCGGCACTTGTACGGTTACCCAGCCCGTACAGGACATCAGCGAATGGTGCTTGGCTCTCCTCAAGGACCAGGTCGGCCATCCGGATCTGGAACCCGCCGAGCTCGTGACCGCTGTCCGCCGTGTCGCGCCCCGCTGGACCCGCCGGACCCGCGGTGGTACGCCGGACCCGCAGGATCAGGTCATCCCCGTACACGGTCGCCCGCTCGACAACGTCCGCAGCCACCAGCCCCAGCCCCGCGAACGTCGTCGCGTCTTGGCGCCGGGTCTCGCGCGCCACGAGGGCCGCCGACGTACCGGTGACGAGCATGACTCCGCCCGCGTCCACGTACGCCCCAAAGTCCGCGCCCGAGCGCTCGAGGGCCGCGATCACCGCGGGCATCGCCACCAGTTCCCCCGGTCCGACCAGGACAAAGTCGGCCTCGGCGAGCGGGACCGGGTCCGTCAGCCGGGTGACCCGGGTCACGTCAGCCCGCACCCCGGCCACCTCGGCGAGCCGGGTGAGCGCCAGCAGGTTGCCCCGGTCGCCGTGGAGGTTGAGGATGTCCGGGTACAACCACAGGATCCGTAACTCTTTCACGCTTCTCCTCGCTCGGCCTCGCGGCGCAGGGCCTCGTACTCGCCGATCATCGTCACGAGGTACGCCTGCTCGGCGTGGCAGCGGCCGACCGCCGCCAACACCGGCGCCGGGTCGTCGGTGTCGACGAGAATGATCTTGTCAGCGGGGAATCCGGCGTACTGCAGCCGGACCGCGGCGTCGTAGCAGTTGACCCGGCCGAAGCAGATCGCGGCCTCGACCCGGGCCGCCGGCGCGGCGAGACGCGAGAAATCGCAGTCGTACGCGTAGGCGACGTTGGAATAGAACGGGACGAAATCCTGCACCAGCTGCAGCCCGAGCAGCAGGATTTTCTCGCGGTCATCGGCCGCGATCTGGTCCAGGACGCTCTGCAGGGTCTCCGGGTTCTCCTGCTTCATACGGAGGTAGCGGATCCGCGTCCCCCCGGCCGGGAACTCCTCCACCCGCCCGCCGACGTTGGTGAAGGTCGCGAACGCGCGCTCGAGGTCGTCGCCGGTGAGCCCGAATTCCGTCCCCACCGCGCAAGCGAGCGCGTAGTCGTAGAGGAAGTACGGCGCGTCGTACGCGAGGTGGTACGTCCGCCCGCCGGTGGTGAACGTCTTCCCCGTCCGGTCGACTGAATCGATCACGTAATCGGGCTTGTCAGCACTGGAAAACCCGCAGGCCGGGCACGCGAACCGCCCGACGCCGGCGAGGTTGTAGTACGCGAACTCCAGTTGGTCGTGGCACCGCGGACACGCCATGGTGACGGGTTCGTCCCACTCGCGAGTTCCCGGTGTAGGGAGTTCGGCGACGGAGAACCGGATCGCCCGGCCCCCCGCGCCGGCGAGGGCGGCGCTGCGGGGCTCCTCGTTGTTGACGAACAATGTCATGCCTCGATCCACCGCCATGAGGATCTTGCGGTAGATGTAGTCCGGGTCGCCGTTGCGCTGGACCTGGTCCTTCTGGATGTTGGTCACGGCGAGGAACCGGGCCCCGAGACTGGCCTGGACCGCGGGCAGGCTCCGCTCGTCCACCTCGAGAACGAGGTAGTCGGCGCGCAGTTTCCCGGCCAGCGTCGAGTTCTTGATCAGGGTGGTGGCGATGCCGGTCTTGAGGTTGGCACCCTCGAGATTGGTCGCGACGCGGAAGCCGGCGGTCCGCAGGACGTGGACCACCAGGTTGTTCGATGTCGATTTGCCGTTCGAGCCGGTGATGAGGATCGTCTTGTCCGGATCGATCCCCCGGAACCCGTCCAGGAGTCGCTCGTGCAGCCGGTACGCCACCTTGCCGGACAGATTCGTACCCCGACTAGGGGATACGCATCCGACAACCGCCGCCGTCAGCTTACCGATCCACAGGGCGGGGAGGAATCCGGTACTGGCCTTGAGACTCACCTTACCCACGTCACCGCGGGCCCGTGTTCACAACGGGGGCGCCGGCCGTGTCCTCTGGCCGCGGCCCCTGGGAGAAGGTCTGCGTACACGTACCACCCAGGAAGCGTTGGCAGTTGCTGGTACCGAGGTACGTCCCGGCGGGCGACGCATCGTACACATTCGTGACATCGACGAAGAAACCCGCCGCCTCCAGCGTGGCCTTGGCCGTCGCGGCGTCCATGTTCGCCACACTCGGGGGGTTGAGCGGCTTGCCGTTGGCGACCCCCTTCGAGATCGGCGTGAAGGCTGTGCCCGGCAGGGTTGGTACGACGGGCGTCATGGCCGCCTTCCAGATCGGCCCGGCGTCCTGGGCGCCGTAGCCGTTGAGCCGGACACCCGTCGACAGCACCGTACCGGACATGGACGGGGCCTCGGGATTGCCGTCGTCGCCCATCGGTTTCCTGGGTTCCCAGTAGCCCTTGTAGTACGGGTCGGAGTCCCAGGCGACCATCGCGATACCGACGATGTCCGGCGTGTAACCGACGAGCCAGCCCGACGAACCGTTTTCCGTCGTACCGGTCTTGCCCGAGGCCGTGAAACCGGAGATGCGTGACGCCTGCGCCGTACCGTCTTTGAAAGCCCGGCCCAGGACGGCGTTGACGCCATCGGCGACTTCCGGAGCCAGCACCTGTTTGCAGTTGCCGTCCGACGTCGGGATGTCGTTGCCGTTGCGGTCCTTGATCGAGGCGATGACGACCGGTTCGCAAAACACCCCACGGGCGCCGAACGCGGCGTAGGCCGCGGCCAGGGTGAGGGGCGCGATGTCCTTCGTGCCCAGGACGAAGGACGGTACCTGGTCGCGGGTCCAGTCGATCGGGACGCCGAGGGACTCCGCCATGGTGAGGACGTTGCAGAGGCCAACCGCCTGCTCGAGTTGCACGAAGTACGTGTTGACCGAGTTGGCCGCGGCGGTGTACATGTCGATCTTGCCGTTCCCGCCGCCCTTCACCGGCCAGCTCTTCGTCTGGACGATCGGTCCGTCGCAACCCTTGAAGTCCTTGCCCTTGAAGTTCATGTTGGCTGGGGCGTTGAACGTGGTCTTCGGCGACATGCCGGCGGCGAGGGCCGCGGCGACCACGAACGGCTTCATCGTCGAGCCGGACTGGGAGCCCTTGTCACCCCCATAAT
>JAIRVA010000253.1 GCA_031254155.1 Propionibacteriaceae bacterium | reverse complement strand
GAGGGTCCGGTTGAGGTCGATCACCACGTCGGTAGCGGCCCGGCCCGGCTGGAGCGGCGATTGGCCGACGGCAGCCGCCGCGCCCGCAGCCGAGGGCGCGACGTAGGCCGGCCCCACCTTGACCGCCACAATGCCGAGACCGGTGGCCTGGGAAGCGTCGAGATAGGCGATGGCACCGGTCGTCCCGCGGACCGTCTCGCGGACGCCCTGGGTCTTCTCGGCCGCCTCGCCCGCGAGGGTGTCCGGCCACGTCTGCGCCGCGGGGTACGGCCAGGCCGCCGGCGCCGCCGCCGCGAGCCAGGCGGTGAAGTTCTCGGTCGTCCCGGACTTGTCGGAGCGGTGGACCGCGGTGACCGGCGTGCCGGGCAGGGCGACGCCCGGGTTCTGGTTCGCGATGGCCGGGTCGTCCCAGGTGGTGATGGCCCCGGCGAAGATGCGCGCGACCGTCGCGGCATCGAGGTTGAGACTGGTGATCCCGTCGAGCGTGAAGCCGATGGCGATGCCGGAGATGTACGCCGGGATCTCCACCAGCGCCGAACCGGCGGCGCAGGGCGCGAAGGCCCCGCCCGCCGCGTCCCGGCTGAACGCCGCATCCGTGCCCGCCAGCGTATACCCGCCGTCGGTAAAGTTGGTCCGGCCGGTCCCGGAGCCGGTCGGGTCATAGTTGACGGTGACGCCCGGATGGTGGTCCTGGAACCCCGCCCGCCAGGCCTCCTGGGCGGCGGTCTGGGCCGAGGAGCCTCCGGCATTGAGCGTACCCGTGAGAGCCACCCCGGTGGTCGCGGCGGACACCGGGGTGCCGGCACCGGCCTCGTTGACCGCGCAGGCCGCCAGACAAAGCACCGTCGCGACCGTGAATCCCGTTATCACTGATAGTTTCATGGTTTATCCTTTCCTGCCCTTCACGGTATCGGCCCGAGGTTTCCGACTGTCCTACGGCGGGTTAACACCCGGCTAACACCGCCGGAACAAAATTGTCCGACCGCCATGTCAGAATGGGCCCATGACAAACGCGACAGAACTGTGCTTCGGCAGCCACGCCGCGGGCGACCCGGCGTACGCCCGCTATCACGACACCGAATGGGGCCGCCCCGTCCACGGGGAGACCGCCCTCTTCGAGCGCCTCTGCCTGGAGGGCTTCCAGGTCGGCCTGTCCTGGCGAACCGTGCTCGGCAAGCGGGACGCCTTCCGGGAGGCCTTCGCCGGCTTCGACCCGGCCCGTGTGGCGGCGTTCGGGGCGGCCGACGTTGACCGCCTCATGGGCGATTCCCGCCTCATCCGCAACCAGGCCAAGATCTGGGCCTGTGTCCGCGGGGCCGCCATCGTCGAGGCCATGCACGTGGCCGGCGAGACGCTGGACGCCCTCATCTGGTCGGCCCAGCCGGCTCATCACCCCCGGCCCCAGCTGGCCGGGCGGGCGACTCAGTCACCCGGCTCGGCGGCGCTCGCCCGGGAGCTCCACCGCCGGGGCTTCCGCTTCGTCGGCCCGGTGAACGTGTACGCCACCCTGCAGGCGTGCGGGGTCATCAACGACCACATCGTGGGGTGCGCGGCCGGGGATGAGATCGCCGCGGCCGCCCGGGGCTGAGCGCGCTTAGGTTCCTTACCGGATGACCCGGCCCAGGCGCCAGGAGGTGGCGAGGGCCAGGACGACGGTCAGACCGGCCAGAACGGCGACCATGAACCACTGGCTGAGCAGGTGGTCGTTGACCCATAGCTGGGCGGCCAGGTCGTTCATGAGCCGGTCCTTGGCCTGGTCACGGAGGTCGCCCACGAGCGGGTTGGTCACCAGGGCGATGGCGGGGTCCATGGCCGGGCGCCGGACGAGGGCGGCCCCCTGCGCGAACGGCAGCGCGCTCAACACCGAGTTCATGGTCTTGCCGAGCCCCGAGGGCGGGACGTAGCAGAAGGAGAGGAAGCCCATCGCCGTACCCATGATGATCGAGTAGCCGCCAAAGGAGCTGGTCGAGGTCGTGAAGGTCACGACCAGGGTGTTCAGCGCCGAAAACACCAGACAGGACATGAAGATGCCCCCGGCGCAGGCGAGCGCCTGCCGCCACGAGAGGAAGGGCTGGTCGAGGACGGCGGCCCAGCCCTGCCCGGCCGCCATGAACACCACCGAGATGATGAAGGAGACAATGAGCGTGGACAACACGTAGGAGACCGCCAGCTGCCAGCGCCGCATGGGGGTGACGAGGTAGTCGGAGAAGCGCCCGCTCACCCGGTCATCGACGAACCCGTTGAGCAGCCCGAGCGAGGAGGTGAAAGTGGCGAAGGTGGTGACGGAGGCGAAGAGCCACTCGTCGGCCATGGCGTACGCGTCCGCCTCGACGCCGTTCGGAATCACGCCCAGAATGGCGTTGGCGTTGCCCTTGCGGAAGAACAGGGTGAACAAGATGAACAGGATGAGCGGCCCCATTACCGAAAAGAACACCGACAACTTGTCGCGCCAGAAGACCCGCAGGTTGCGGCGGACGAAGAACCAGATTTCCCTCACCGCGCCACCTCCGGTGTCTCGTGGCCCGCCCGCTTCCGCCGGCGTTTGGTGACGACGGGCGCCTCCGCGTCACCGCCCCGGTGACCGGTGAGGTTGAGGAAGACATCGTCCATCGAACCGTGGCGGTACTCGAAGTCCGCGATCTGGTCCCACAGGTACGGAAGCAGCCATTTCACCTCGTCCGCCGACCCGATGGGGACCCGGAGCGGCTCACCGGGGACCCGCGACGGCGACAACTCCACGTCGGGGCAGACATCCGTGAGCCGCGGGATCCCGGTCGCCTCGTCCTTCAGGCGGAGGCTCAACTCGGAGCGGCTGTAGTCGGCCCGCAGCTGGGCCGGCGTCCCCTGAGCGATGACCGAGCCCTCGTCGATGATGCACACCATGTCGGCGCGCTCAGTCTCGGCCATGTAATGCGTGGTCAGGAAGACGGTCATGCCCTCGTGGTTCCGGACGTCCGCGATGGCGTTCCAGACCTGCTCGCGGCTGTGCGGGTCGAGGCCGGCGGTCGGCTCGTCGAGGAACAACACGTCGGGCCGGTGGATGAGCGCCCGCGCGATGTCGGCCCGCCGTTTCTGCCCACCCGACAAGAAGCGGTACTGCCGGTTCGCGAAGGACCCCATCTCCAGCAACTCCACCAACTCGGCGATACGGACCTCGAGCCCAGCGCGGTCGAGGCGGTGCAGGCGTCCCCGCAGCCGGAGGTTCTCCCTAACCGTCAGGCGGGGGTCCAGGAGGGCCCCTTGGAAGACGACACCGATGTGGTGGCGGATGGCGCCGTTGTGCCTGCCGAGGGTCAACCCCGCCACCTCGGCCGTCCCACCGGTCGGCCGCAGCAGCGTCGTCTGACAGTTGATCGTCGTCGACTTGCCAGCCCCGTGGACACCCAGGAAGGCGAAGAACGAGCCGCGCGCAACCTCGAAACTGATGCCCTTCACGGCTTGGAGCCGGCCGTACGCCATGGTGAGACCCTGCACCCGGATCGCCACCTCCGCCCCGGACTCGGTCAATGATCCGGCGGGCTCCCGGACAACCGGAGCGCCCGCGCCGAGTCGCCCGATGAAGGCGACGAGCTGGCGCCTCACCCAGTCCCGCCGCGTGACCGGCAGTTGGTGGTCACCCCGCGTGACAAGCAGCCGGGCCCCCGGGATCCGGTTGGCCAAGAGTTGGCCGTCGACGAGGTACGGCGACTGCTCGCCGTACAACAACAACACAGGCTTATCAATCGACGGCAAATCGGCGGTGGCGAACAGGTCCTGGTCCTCGCTCAGATCCGTCGGCAGGCCGGCCGCCACCAACCGGTTGACGATGGCCTCAACCTGCCCGGCCTGGCGTTCGGAGACGACGATCCCGGTGGACCGGGTGTACTCCGTCAGTGAGGCCCGGATCGCCGCCGGGTCAGCGGAGACGAGGTCAAGGTGGCGGGGGTCCAGCCCGAAACCCTCAATGACGGTGAGCGAGCGGAACCGCTCGGGCCAGGCCAGGAGCGATTTGACCGCGATCGCGGCCCCGAGGCTGTAGCCCACCACGTCAGCCGTCTCGATGCCGAGCGCATCCATGAGGCCGAAGAGGTCAACCCCCAGGTCGGTGAGGGAAAAACCACCCGTTTCCGGCACCTCGGAGAGCCCGTGGCCGCGCAGGTCGTACAAGACGACGCGATACCCCGCGTCGGCCAAGGCTTTCGCACCACAACCGAGGAACACCGTGTGGTTGGTGAAGAGCCCGTGGACCATGACCACCGTGGCAACGCCGGCGGGGTTCAGGATCTGGTGGTACGCCCTGGTCCCCCCGACCTCAAGCCAGGGCATGTCGGATGAAATCCGCGATATCGCCGACGGTCAGGCGCGCCAGCGCCCGGAGCGACTTGTCGGCCAGCCAGCCGATGAGCCGCTCGGCCACCGGGTACCGGCCGCCCACCAACTCCACCAGCCGGGTCATGTCGATGCTACTGATGCCGAGCTCGGTGAAAACTTTCGTCTGCGACCCGACTCCGAGCAACTCCACCGTGTCGGCACCGACCACCTCCTTCAGACAGTCAAGCAGGGCAGCGTTGACCGCCTCACGACTCACGGCCGGCGCGTATGTGTCAACGCTCATCTGTCACTCCTTCTGGGGGCCTGAATTCAGTCCACCCGACGATATGGTGGCCGCCCTGCCCCCTGGTCGTGATTCTGGTCTCGTTGATGTACACGTCTTCCCCGTCGACTCTCGTCACTCCATAGCGTTTCGGATCTCCCTGCAACCCCGTCGCTATCATCTTGCCATACGCTTCTTTCGCGACCCAAAACCGGATCGCCCATTCCGCGGGATTGCCCTGCTGGGCGAGCAACGCCTTCTCCGTCTCAGTGAAGGCGAGGTCCCAGAAACCGGGGTCCTTCTCCTCGATCCGTTCGACGTCGATGCCCACCGGCCGGTCGGCGATCGCGGCGACGCCACAAGCGTCTTTGTGCGCGACGGAGATCTCCGGCCGGCCCGGCAGCGGATCACCGTTCGGGCGGCACGCCCGCAGTTTGCCGGTGGCATCGTCGTACTGCGTCTGGATGGCCACCGGGTACTCGTACGGCCCGTCGCCGCGGCGGAGCTGGTCCCGAAGACCGTCTTTCAAGGCGATACGCCCGTTGAGAAAGTCCACCTGGTCGTCCTTGCGGATGTACACGTCCTGCTTCGCCCGCTCGATCGCCGTCAGATAACGCAAACCCAGGGATTGAAGCGTGTGTCCGTTGTAGGTCTCGTCGAAAAGGTACACCCCGGGCGCGATCTGGTGGGCCAGGATCGACTCGTCCGGGTGGGTGACCGCCTCCCAGATGGGCTGGGTCATGGGGACGCGCTGGTTCGTCCAGCCGCGGGCGATCGCCCAGACCTTGTCGTCCCGCGTGTAGATGACATCCGCCACGACAGCGGTGTCGGACATCTCCCGGATCACACAGTACGACACGAAGTCGCCCGCCTGGTCAAACAGGTTCTGGTAGAAGGCGACCGACTGGACCCGCGTCGGGAAGGTGACGCGATTCGTGTCGGCGTAGAGGTGCGGGAACAGCCCGATGGCTTGCCCCATGTGATCCAGCAGAGAGCCCTTGCCCGCCTGCTTCGTCAAGTCGGCTTCAAACCCGTGCTCGGTGTACCGCCTCATCTTCGTCATCGACCAGTACCGCGGATGGTGGAAGCAGTACCGCTTATACAGGTCGACGGCCGTGTACGGCTGGGCAACATCCTCGCCCATGTCGGCTTTCGCCTGTTCGACAAAGCCGAGCGGTGGCTCCGGGTAGGTGTCACTCAGGGTGATGTCCATCCGGAGGTACCCCGGGAGAGTGAGCGACATCTGGTGATCGGTCTTCCAGTACCCCTTGACCGTGGCCTGGAACGGCACGTTGAGCGGGATGAAACTCATCGCGAGCATGGGGCCGAGCTGGATCACCTTGAGCCCGGGAGCGTGCGCCAACGCGATCTCCGCCAGCAACTCCATGCTCATCGTCAGCGGGATCACCGGGAACAAGTCTTCCTGGACCGGCCAGTCCGCCGGCTGGTTGACGATGGAATGGTCCACGACGTACGGCATGTCCTCCAGACGCCAGGTCACCGCCGCCTCGAACCGCGTCCCCGCGCGCGCAGCCGGCGGGACGGGGGTTGACGGTCCCGGAGCCGGCGGTACGACCACCGACGACGCAGCGGTCGGCCGCCCCGGCACCACCGCGGCCGGCCCGGTCTGGCTGACTGGCGGTGGAGCCGCCGCCGGGGCCACTGGTACGACGAGCGGTCCCGGCGCCCCCGGCCAGTTCCCCCCCCGGCGGGTGAACCCGCGGACCGGCAGTCCCCACGCGTTGACCGGTACGACGGGGGGCCGAACCGGCGGCACCGGACTGGCCGGCGGTACGACGTCCGCCAGCGGCCCCCCGGTCGCCGGGGCCGGCGCCGCTCCCACGGCCGGCGCCGTCGTCGCCACGGCGGGCCCCGCCTCCCCCATCAACTGCTCGACGGCTTCGTTCAACGCGTCGATTGTGGTCTGGATCGGGAAGCCGTTCACGAGCGAGTAGAGGCTCTTGTACGACTGGTACAACTCGGCCATACCCATGAAGGTCAGGTCAGCCGGACCACCCATGACCCACATGAGGGCATGCACGCGCCGCAACTGGTCGATTGAGCGCCGCACCGGGCTGGCCGCCTGGATCGTGGCGTAGTCCTCGCCCTTCAAGATGTCGTCGACGAAACCGCAGAGCGGGCCCGCGCCGACCTGGATGAACACGCGCGCCCGCTGCTCGTCGTACAGCTTGCGGATGAGCTCACGAAAGCGGACGGGCTTGACCACCTGCGGGCCGAAGACCTCCGCCACCGACTCGCCGACCGCGGTGATCTCGTCCAGCGTGATCGCCGACCACAGGGGCTTCCCCCCCGGCCGCACCACCACGTCCGCCATGTCCGCCCGCATCCGGTCCGCGACGAAATGGGCGTACGGCGTGTGGGCCCCGTTGACGACAGCGAGAGCCTGGAACGTGATCTGCTCCGTCGCGAGCGCCGTCCGGAGACGCTCCAGCGCCGCCCCCGGGACGCAGACCAGGGACTGGGATGGGCAATTATCATTGGCGACAGCCGCCTCGGGGACGGCCGCCAGGACGCGCCGGAACCGCTCGTCGCCCGTGTTCGTACTCACGGCGACCGACCGCAGATCCGGCATCATCGCCGGGTCGACCGACTGTCCCAGCGCGGTCGCAAACTCGATCATGGCCTCGTCGTAGGTCTCGTCCAGCTGGCCGTTCGCGCGGGCGGCATGCCACTCGCCGATGCTGTGACCGGTGTACAGATCGGGTGTCACACCCGTTTTGAGCAGCGCGGCGTGGACCAACTGGCCCAGGGCGAAGTGGTTGTTGATGGCGGTCTGCACCACACTGCCCGGGTCGGGACGCTGGTCTGGCCACTCGAGGCCGAATTCGTCGATGAGGGAGTCGCGCTCGACGTCATCCAGGGTGTCCCAGCCGTGGAACATGAACACGACCCGACCGCCCTCGCTGATCAACGGCCGGTCGGTGTACCAGATGTCGGAGCGTCCGAGCCACGGCTGCCCGCGCTTGACGATCTCAGCCGCGAGCCGCAGCCTCTCGTCGGTCGGGTTGAAAACGACGAGGCGGCAGGGATCACCGGGTCCGCCGAGGAAACCGCCCAACTGGCTCACGAAACGGGTCTCGTCGAACTTGGACAACAGCGCCGCCGGGGTCGGGGCACTGAACGCCATGGTCATGGGACCGTCGTGCCGCCGCCGTTCGACCCGATAGCGCCTGGCCTCGCTCGTCGGCTCCTGGAAGGCCGTGAGAACAGCGTGACCGTTGGTGCCGCCGAACCCGAACGCGTTGACGCCGGCCACCAGCGGCAGACCCGCGTCTTCCCAATCGATCGCCGCCTGGACGGGGGTGAACCGCGACTGGTCCAGCGCCTTGAGCGGGGTTTCGCAGTGGAGGGTCGGCGGAATCTGGCGGTGGAACAGCGCCAGAGTCGTCTTGATGAGACCCGCCATGCCGGCCGCGGGCATCAAGTGGCCGATGTTGGACTTGACCGAACCGAGGTACGCCGGCCGGGCCCCGGCTCCCCCGAACACCGTCGTCAGCGTGGCCACTTCGGTCGAGTCGCCAACCAGCGTGCCCGTACCGTGCGTCTCGACGTACGCCACGTCGGCGGGGTCCATCCCCGCCTCCGCCCAGGCGGCCTGGAGGACACGGGTCTGGCCCCGGGTGTCCGTGATGAGGGGCGAGTGCCCGCCGCCATCGGAGCCCACCGCCGTACCCTTGACGACCGCATAGATCCGGTCATCGTCAGCGAGGGCCTTGTCAAGGGTCTTGATGACCATGTAGCCGCCGCCCTGGCCGATCAGCAGGCCGTCCGCGTCTTGGCTGAAGGGCGCGATGACACCCCGGTGAGAGAGCGCGCCCATCATGTTGAAGGCGCTCCAGAAGACCGAACTCTGGGGCGTGTGCATCGCGCCAACCAGTGCAATGTCGCTTTCGCCTGAGCGGAGGAGCCGGATCCCGTGTTGCAGAGCGAGTACCCCGCTCGCACAGGCGGCGTCGACCGTGTACGCGGGTCCGTGCATGTCGAAGTGATTGGCCACCCCGGCGGCGATCAAGTTCGTCATCATGGCGGTCGCCGTGTCGCCCTGGTAGCGGCCAAACCGCTTCTGGTACTCGCGCTTGATCTTGTCCAACTGCGTCTCAGAGAGCCCGGGCATCGCCGAGCGGAGGATGGCGACGAGTTCTTCGGCGATGCGGATGACCTCCGCGGCCCGCAGTTGCGGAATCCCGGAGAAGTTGCCGCGGCCCATGATGACCGCCGCCCGGTCGAGTGAGATCCCCTTCTGGAACACACCCGCGTTGCCGAGGGCCTCTTCGGCCAGCAGCAGCGACACAATCTGGTCGGGGTCGGCTCCCTCCACGGCGACCGGCAGGAAGCCGTACCGGAGTGGATCGACAAACACCCGCGGCGCAAAACCCCCGCGGTTGGCGTAGATCCGGTCGGGCCGGGCGTTGTCCCTGGCCCCGAAGTAAAGCGGCTCAATGATCTCGGGCGGGGCCTCGGTGATGGAGTCGACACCGTCGACGAGGTTGCGCCAGAAGGCGCCGACGTTCGCCGCACCCGGGCAGAAAACGGCCAATCCCACGATGGCGATGTCCTGGGGATTCGCTTCCAGACTCATGTCGCTTCTTTCTTAGGTCAGGCGGGCAAGGATGTCGCAATGAATGACTGGATCTTGGCCTCTTGGCCCGCCAGGGCCATCACGGCCGGGTCATCGCCGACGACCAGTTCGTTCACAAAGAAGCGGCTGCCCTCATCCAGAGGCAACAACTCCAGGCCCCGTCGGCGCATCTCGGCTTCGAGCGTCGGTGATACCAGGCCGGCCCCCTGCCACGGCCCCCACGCGATCGAGGTCACCCGGGCACCCGGCCGGGTCGCTTGCACCATGGCCACCTGGTCAAAGACCGAGTTGGCGGCGGCGTAGTCGCACTGCCCGCGGTTGCCGAAGGCGGCCGCCATGGACGAGAAGAACACCACGAGTTTCACCTCGGGGATGAGTTCGCCGATGACCGTCAGCGGATCGGTCTTCGTCGTGTACACCCGTTCAAACGACTCCCAGGTCTTGTCGCGGAACAGCTTGTCTTCCAGGACCGCCGCCGCATGGAACACCGCGTCGACGTGGCCAAACTCCCGCTTGACCGCCCCGATGAGCCCGCGCAGCGCCGCCGCGTCGTGAACGTTGAGCGAGGCGTACGAGGCGCTCGCCCCGGTCGACGCGATCTTGGCGATCGCCTCTTCGACGCTCTTGGCCTTCTGGATCGCCTGGACCTTCTGGGCGACCGCCTTGGGGTCGGTCATCTGCTCGACCCGGATGAGATGCTGCTGGACCGCTTCCCGGGTGGCGAGCTGGGCGTATTCGCCCGCCAGCCCCTCGTTCCGCGGGGTCCGTCCGACCAGCACGTACCGGCCGGGCACAGTCGCGGCCACCCGCCGGAAGAGCTCCGGCGAGATTCCCTGGGCACCACCCAGGACGAGGACGACCGACGAGGAGTCCAGCCCCGCTCCCGGCCGGGCCGCGCCCGCCGCCTGGGTGAGGGTGGGTACGACCCGGTGGCGGGTGGCGTCCTCGTACGCCACCTCGGGGTACCGGCTCTGGTCGACCAACTCCTGAACCGCTATCACCGGGAACTCCGGTCCGAACGGGGTCCGGCCGGTGACCGTCTTACAGCGGAGCTCCGGGTACTCGTGCACCAGGGTCTTGACGAAGCCCGGGAAGCCCTCCAGGCGCGTCAGGTCCGGCGGTTCCGGACTGGCGATGAGCTGTCCGACGGTGTCGTCGAACACCACGAGGCGCCGCAGGGTCGTGAGGTCAGCGCTCTTCAAGAGGTCAAAGAGTTCTTTCAGCCCCCAGCCCGGCCCACGGACGAAGACCAGGGCGTCGCGGTCGCCCAGGGACTCCCCCGGCCGGACCACGGTGGCCACGGCTGACCGCTTGGCGAGTTCGACGCAGACCGGGAGCGCCTCAGAGCCGTCGGTGACCGCGACCTCCCAGCCAGCGATATCCTGCGGCTCGCCAAAGGGATACGGGGTCGTGATCGCGACCAGACGCGTGATCGGAACCCTGGTCGCCACCGGCGCCAGCGCCGCCGGCCCGGTGGGCTCCGTCAAGACCGGGACGCTGGTGGCACCAGCGTCCTCACTCGCTTTTGGGCCGGCATCACCCTCTCCCGCACCCTGGGACTTCACGCTCTGCAGCCATTCGACCATGCCTCGTAGCGTCTTGATCTTGGCCATCTCAGCCAACGCTGAGTCGGCATCCTCGGCCGTGTCCGGTTCTGGAATATCGACCCGCTCTCCCAAAGCCGCGATAATCTCCAGGCGCTTGATGGAGTCGACGCTGAGGTCAGCCTCGAGGTCCTGATCCAGGCCCAGCATGTCGACCGGGTAGCCGGTCTTCTCCGACAGGACACCCAGGATGAGATCCTTCATCTGATCGGGGCTCAGGTCCTCGACCTGGAGCAGCCCGCTCGTCGGCGCCGGTTCCGGCGCGGGGGCGGGGGCGGGGGCAACCGGTGGCGGCGCGACCGCCACCGCGGGTGGGGCGGATGGCGTCGCCGCCGGTGCCGGCGGTGGTGGAACTGGTACCGCGACCGGCACCGGAGCCGCGACCGGCGCTGGAGCCGCGAACGATGGCACGGGCTGGAAGACGGGCAGCGGGGGCGGGGGGGCCATCGCTGGCAGCGGCTGAGGCGCCAGCGCGTACACCGGTTCCGCCGGCTGGACCGGCCCGGGTTGTCCAGTGCCGTACCCCAAGCTCGCCAACATGATGTCACGCTGGTCATCCAACATGACCCGCATGTTCGCCAGGTAGGCATACACCAGTTGTTCGCGGGGGCCCGGCTGGGGGACGACTGGGACGGCGGGCGCGGCGGCACTGGGGACTGGAACCGGCTGGGTCTGGGGAGTGGACGGCTCGGACATGGCTTCTCCTTCGGTCAACCGGCGGACTTCGTCGGTGGTGTAAATGGGTTCTTGGACGCGGTGACGTTCGCCCTGCTCGCGCCACGTCGCGATCGGTACGGCCTTGTAACCGTCGACCATCCAGGTTGTGGCGGTGGTCGCGTAGGTCGTCGGTGCATCCAAATCGAGTGCGACGACGCCGCGACCGGCGAACAGCTTGTCGGCTGCGATCTCCCGCCCCGTCACCGCATACTGGGCGAGCGCGCGCAGGAAGGCCCGCAACCCGTAACCGGCCTTCGCCTCGGTCGGGATGGCCACCGCGCCCGGCAGGGTCGCACCGACCAGACCCGTCAGAATGTTGCCCGGCCCGGCTTCGATGAACACCCGGACGCCGTCGTCAAACATGGCCTGCAACTCCTCGGCGAACCGGACCGGGCTGACCAGGTGCTCGGCTAGGCGTTGCTTGATGGCCGCTGCCGCGACCGGGTACAGCGCCGCGGAGGCATTGGACCAGACCGGCACCGTCGGCTCGCCCAGCCGGAGCCCCGCCAGATAGTCGGCGAACCGGGTGTCGGCGCCCGCCAGCAGCGGCGTGTGGAAGGCGCACGCGACGTCAAGGCGTTGCGCCTTGACGCCGTTCGCCGCACAATCCGCGAGCAACGTTTCGACGGCGGCGGTGGTACCACCCACGACGACCTGGTCGGGCGAGTTGAAGTTGACCGCCCACACGCCGTCCCGGCCGGTCAGCAGGGCCTCGGTCGCGGGGGACGGCTGGGCGATGGCCGCCATCGCGCCTGGGTCCGGCCCGGCCGCGCCGAGGATCGCCTCCGCCCGCGCCCGGGACAGGCCGGGGAGATCGGCTTCGGGGATGACACCGGCGTACGCGAGCGCCGGCAACTCGCCGTAACTGTGACCCGCGACCGCGTCTGGCGCGACGCCGAACTCGGTCAGGAGTTTCGCCAGTGCGAGGTCCACGAACCCGAGCAGCGGCTGGGCGTTGCGCGTGTCCGTCACCGCCCGCCGCTGGGCCGTGAGCGCCGCTTCCGTGAAGACGGTGGGCGGGAACAGGATGTCCCGGTACGCCGGGTGCTGCGCCAGCTCGGTCCGCAGCCAGGGGAACAGCACGAACAAATCCCGGGCCATGTTGACCTGCTGGCTGCCCTGGCCAGAGAACAGGAAACCTACCTTGCCAGGAACCGGCTCCCGGTAGTAGACCCCCGGGACCGGGGC
This sequence comes from Propionibacteriaceae bacterium, assembly GCA_031254155.1. Classification (GTDB taxonomy): domain Bacteria; phylum Actinomycetota; class Actinomycetes; order Propionibacteriales; family Propionibacteriaceae; genus WQYJ01. The sequence continues at coordinate 2,474 of JAIRVA010000253.1, read as the reverse complement.
GCCCTGGGCGGCCGCCTGGGCCTTCGCCAGGAACTTCGGCCACGACCCGGACACGATGGCGATCTGGACTGGCTTGTCCGACTGGGTGGCGAGCGTGTAGGCGACATCCGCCAGCCGGATCTCGTGGTTCAACTCCCAGAGCCGTGCCACGCGTCCCAACTCGCCCTGGGCCTCGGTGAGACTGTCCCCGCGGACGAGGAACAACTCGCGGGCCCACGCGGCCGCCGGTACGGCCCGGGGCTTCGCCTCGTAGTTCTGGACCACGACGTGGAAGTTCGTCCCACCGAAGCCCAGGCCCGAAATGCCCGCGATCCGGACGTCGTCGTCCCACAGCGTCGCGTGGCCGCTCGCGTTGAAGACGAAGGGTGACTCCTCCGGTTTGTACCCCTTGACGGGCGCGGCCAGATGCAGCGTCGGCGGGATGACGCCGTGGCGCACCGCCAGCACGGAGCGGATCAGCCCCGCCACCCCCGCCGCGCACTTCGTGTGTCCGACCTGGGTTTTCACCGACCCGAGCCACGTCTGGCCAGGCACCGCGCCGCCGTCCTCGAACACCCGCGTGAGGGCACGCAACTCGGTCCGGTCGCCCACCGCCGTACCGGTACCGTGGGCCTCGATCATGCCGACCTGGCCCGCCAGGATGCCCGCGTCCCGGTAGGCGCGCTTCAGCGCCTTCGTCTGGCCCGCCATGTTGGGGGCGGTGAGGCCGAGCGACCGGCCGTCCGACGACCCACCGACACCCCGGATCAGCGCGTAGATACGGTCACCGTCCCGCTCCGCGTCCGAGAGCCGTTTGAGGATGACCGCCCCCACCCCCTCGCCAAGCACGAGCCCGTCGCCCGACTCGTCGAAGGTCGCACAGTACCCGCGCCGCGACAGCGCGTGCGTGGCCGAGAACAGGATGTAGTCGATGATGGAATTGTGGAGGTCGACCCCGCCGCAGATGACCATGCGCGACCGGTTCGACCACAGCTCCTGGCAGGCCACGTCCACCGCCGCCAACGAACTCGCGCAGGCGGCATCAACCGTAAAGTTGCGCCCGTCACAGTTGAGCCGGTTGGCGATCCGGCCAGCGATGACGTTGCCGAGGACGCCGGGGAAAGAGTCCTCGTCCAGCTTGGGCAGAGCCTCGCTCACCCGCTGGGGCAGGTCACCGAACAGTCGCCGGACTCCCGGGCGGGAACCGTACCCGCTCGACAGCTCACCCATCGACTCGGCGCCGAAGACCACCGAGGTATCGGCGAAGCCCGCCTTGATGCGGTCGCCGTAGCCGGCGTCCTCCAGCGCCCGCTTGGCGACCAGCAGGCTCAGCAACTGGGTCGGCTCGATCGAGCCCACCGAGTTCGGCGTGATCCCGAACTCGACCGGGTCGAACTGGGCCGGGCTCAAGAAGGCCCCCCACTTCGACGCCACGAAATCGGAGTCGGTCGTGTCAGGGTTGTAGAACAGGTCAGCCTTCCACCGGTGCTCCGGTACCTCGGTCACCGAGTCGCGGCCCATGAGGTTGTTGCACCAGAACTGGTTGACGTCGCCCGCGTCGGGGAAGAGCCCCGCCATGCCGATGACCGCGATCGGTTCGTCCGGCGACCGGTCGCCCAGGTCGGGAGCGAGGTGCTGCGTCAGGTCGCCGGACACGTCGACGACCGCGGGTAGCTGGGCGACCAGGCGCGCCGCCCCGTCACAGACCGCCACGTGCAACTCCCGCATAGTCCGGGCGGCCTGCATGAGCGCGACGTCTGAGCCGACCATGAACAAACCGCGACTCACCTGGTCGGGGATGGTGAGGTCGTAGAGTTCCCGACTACCGGGGAGCCGGTCCTGCCCCTTCGCGGCCACGCGGGCCCGCCCAAGGTTCAACTCCTCCAGGGCCAGCCGCTTGGCGAGCGGCTCCAGATCCAGGTGGGCGATCCGCGCCTTCTCGGCCTGGAAGAAGTCCGCGAACGGCGTCGGCAGGGCCCGGGTCTCCTGGCCGGGGGCCGACTCCAGCAACACCGTCCGGTCAGCACTCACCGCGAGATCCTGGAAGGTCTGCGTGATCGCACCCGTCGCGACGGCTTCGGTCGTCAACAGGTACGCCGTCCCCATGAGTGCCCCGATCTTCGCCCCGCGGGCGGCGAGCGACGCGGCCATGATCGTGACGAAGGCGGATGACAACTCGTCAAAGATCCCGCCCGCGAAGAAGACCGTCAAGGTCTGGGGCTCGTCGATGTCGAGCAAGTGCAGAAGCTGCTTTTCCCAGAGCACTGTGGAGGGCAGCGGGCCGACGTGCCCGCCGGACTCCCGGCCCTCGAAAATGAACCGCCGCGCGCCGTCTTTGAGGTAGGTGTCGAGCAGGGTCGCGGCCGGGACGTGGAGGAAGGCGGCGATCCCGGCCGCCTCGAACCGTTTCCCCTGGACCTGACGGCCCCCGGCGATCACCACGGCGGCGGGTTTGTGGGCCATCGCGAGGACCTGCGCCGCCTGGGCGTCGTAGA
>JAIRVA010000246.1 GCA_031254155.1 Propionibacteriaceae bacterium | reverse complement strand
GCGACTTCCGCAGGACAGTGAACATCGGCCAAACGACGATGACAAGGTAAAACAGGGACAGTACCGCCGAGGTACCCATCCAGATGTCCGGCTTGGCCCGGGCGCGCCGGACCGCGGTGGTGGACGTACTCATCGGGGTGCCGCCATGACGGACTCGCCCGAACCCGGGTCGAAGAAGTTGAGCCGGTTCTGGTCGAACTCCAGCGTCACGGGCTGGCCGGGCGTCCACGCGTGCGTCACGCCGCGCGAGAACTCCATAAACTCCATGACGTCCCCGCCCGCCAGTTCGGCGCGGACCTGGTTCTGCCCGCCGAGGAAGGTCTGGTCGACGATGGTCGCGGGTACGCCGGTGCCGGCGACCGCGGCCGCCTCCGGGCGGACAGACACGACGACCTCGTCCCCGACTGCGGCGGGGTTGGTCTGGTCGGTGATGTCCAGCGGGTGGGAGGCGTCGAGCAGGACGAGCGTACGCCCGCCCGCCCGGCGGACCGTCCGGCGGAGGGTGTTGGTCTTGCCGATGAACCCGGCCACGAACAGGTTGGCGGGGCGGTGGTAGATCTCCGGCGGGGTACCCAGCTGCTGGACGACCCCCTCGTTCATGACCGCGATCCGGTCGGAAACCGACATGGCCTCCTCCTGGTCGTGCGTCACGTACACCGTCGTGATGCCCGCCCGGTGCTGGATGTCACGGATCGTCGTCCGCATCTCCACCCGCAGCTTGGCGTCGAGGTTGGACAGCGGCTCGTCCATCAGCAGAACGGCCGGCTTGATCACCAGGGCGCGGGCGAGGGCGACGCGCTGCTGCTGGCCACCCGACATCATGCCCGGCAGGCGGTCCTTCAGGGTCTCCATGTGGACGTCACCCAGGGCCGTGTCGACCAGCGGGGAGATCTCGGGCTTCGGGACGTGGCGGTTCTCCAACCCGAAGGCGACATTCTTCGCCGCTGTCATCTGGGGGAAAAGAGCATAGTTCTGGAAAACCATGCCGATGTTCCGGGCGGCGGGGGCGAGGTCGTTGATGACCTCACCGTTGAACGAGATCGTACCGCCCTCAATCGAGTTGAAACCCGCGATCATGCGGAGCAGGGTCGTCTTGCCGCAGCCCGACGGGCCCAGGAGGGTGAAGAACTCACCCTCCCGGATCTCCATCGAGAGGTCGGCGATGACGACGTGGTCACCGTACACCTTGCGCAAATCGCGAAGACTGATCGCGGTGGCGGTCGTCGTGGCGGCAGGCATCAGCTCACCGAGGCCAGGATCTCTTGGTATTTGGCGATGATCTCGTCGCGGTGGGCGGAGACGTACGCGGAATCCTCCGTGATGGTCTTGATGTCGCTCAAGAGGGGTACGCCCTGCTTCTGGATGCCGTCGCGCAGCGGGCGGCCGGACGTCTTGTCGGCGATGAGCTGCTGGGCCGCGGCCGTCGGGATCCAGTCGCAGAACGCCTTGGCCTGGTCAAGATTCTTGGCCCCTTTGATGATCTCCACGCCGGACGGCAGGAAGACCGCGCCCTCCTTCGGGTAGACGAGCTTGACGGGCATCTGGGCCGCGACCTGGTTGAGGGACTGGGCTTCGTACGTCAGCGCGACGATGTACTCGCCCTGGGCGAGATCCTGGGCGACCTGCGACGAGGAGCCGATGGCCTTGCCACCGGTCTGCTGCAGGATCTGCTTGATGAAGTTCCAGGCCTTGTCAGAGGTGTAATTGGCGTTGACCGTACTCTCGCCGCCCATGGCCGCGAGCATGTTGGTCAGCTGGGCGAAGGCCGACGATGAGTTGGCGGGATCGCCGAACGCGATCTGGCCCTTGAGGTCGGGGCTCAACAGGTCCGCGTACCCCGCAATCGTGAGGCTGCCCACCTTATCCGTGTTGACAAGGAGATTCGAGCCGTCGGCCTGGTAGGGGGTCGAGTAGCCGCCCACGTTCTTGCCGATGGCGGTCATCGCGGAGTCGTTCGCGGCGGTGTACGGCGCCCAGAGCCCGGAGTTGGCCATCGCCTGCGCGACCCCGCCGCCGAACAGGACGTCGCCCTGGGGGTTGCTGGCCTCGTTCTGAATGCGGGTGTACAACTCGCCCGTTGTCGCCGTGACAAGGGAGACATCGATGCCGGTCTCGTCCTTGAACACCGGAATGAGGGCATCAAGCATGTTCTGTTCGTTGGGGGTGTAGACGACCAGCTTCCCACCGATCTTGGCCGGGGTTGTACCGGTCGAAGTAGCGGAGGCGGTGGTCGTGGAGGTACCGCCCGATGTGGTGGCGGTGCCGGCCGAGTTCCCGCTGCAGGCGGCGAGACCGCTGACGGCCAGCGCCAGCGCGGGAAGGACAGCGATGTGGCGTAGTTTCATGGATGACTCCTTTGGCTTCAGTGTGGACCCGGGTGGGGGTACGAACGTCCCCTTTATGTTACACGCTATCCGGGCGAAATATAAAAGCTATCGTCTTTATAGCCGGGCCGGTGTCCGCGCCACCACCGCCCTGCGGGGCAGTGAGTACAATGGCACGCATGGTTGATCTCGCCGCGTTGGGGTTGCCGGGGTTGCCGGAACCCCTCCCCGTACCCACCATCGACTCGCACACCCACCTGGACTCGGTCGCGGAACGTACGGGCTTGTCAGCCGAGGAATCGCTGGAACTGGCCGCCCGGGTCGGGGTGACAGCGGTGGTCCAGGCGGGGGATACGGCGGCCGACTCGGCGTGGGGGGAGGCGCTGGCGCGGACCCACCCGGCCGTGGTCGCCGGCGTCGCGCTGCACCCGAACGAGGTGGCACGGCACCCGGAGCGCTACGAGGCGGACTTCGACGTGATCGCCCAGTTGGCCGTCCAAGGGGAGCACGTCCGGGCGGTCGGCGAGACCGGGCTGGACTATTACCGGACACCCGACCCGGCCGCGCAGGCCCGGCAGCGGGAGGCGTTCGCGCGGCACATCCGGCTCGCGTGCGAACTCGGGTTGACCCTCATGATCCACGACCGGGACGCCCACGCGGATGTCCTGGCGGTTCTGGACGATTCGCCGGCTCCCGCGCGCGTGGTGATGCACGCGTTCTCGGGGGACGAGGTCCTGGCCGAGGAGTGCGCGCGGCGGGGGTACTGGTTGAGTTTTCCTGGAGTGACAACGTACAACGCAAACCAGCATCTGCAACGGGCGTTGGCGGTCGCCCCGGCAGACCGGGTGTTGGTCGAGACCGACGCGCCGTACCTCACCCCCGTACCCTGTCGTGGGCGCGCGAACGGGCCGTACCTCGTTCCGTACACTGTCCGGTTCATCGCGCGGCTCCGCGGGTGGGACGTGGGCGAGGCGTGCGAGCGGCTGCGGGAGAACGCCTTTGCGGCGTACGGCGGGCCGTGGGGGGCAGCGTGAGTACGCCGTCGGACGCGCGGGTGGTGAACTGTGACCTATCTTGATGTCACCCGCATCCGTACCCTCGCGGCGGCCCTCGGCCTGCGGCCCTCCAAGGGGCGGGGGCAAAACTTCCTGTTCGACGCCAACACGATCCGGCGGATCGTCAACCTGGCCGATGTCCAACCGGGGGACACCGTCCTCGAAATCGGACCCGGACTGGGCTCCCTCACGGTCGGCCTGCTTCACACCTCCGCCCGCGTGGTGGCCGTCGAGATTGAGCCGGCCCTCGCCCGGCAACTCCCCCTGACCATGGCAGAATTGGCGTCTGACAAGGTGGATCATCTGACCGTGGTCGAGGCCGACGCGTTGAAGCTCACGGGGCATGAGCCCGGTTGGCCCGCCGGAACCCCCACCACGCTCGTGGCCAACCTGCCCTACAACATCGCCGTCCCCGTCCTCCTGCACGTGTTGGCGACGTTCCCCACGATCACGCGCGGCCTGGTGATGGTCCAGCTCGAGGTCGCGGACCGCCTGGTCGCGCCGCCGGGGAGCCGCGTGTACGGGGTACCGTCGGCGAAACTGGCGTGGTACGCGGCCGCGACCCGCGTCGGTACCGTGCCGCCCACCGTCTTCTGGCCAGCGCCCAATGTCGAGTCAGGGTTGGTCCGGTTTGAGCGCCGCGACCCGCCACGGGCGGAGCGGGTGGCAACGTTTTCCCTGATCGATGCGAGTTTTTCCCAGCGTCGGAAGATGCTACGGTCGGTGTTGGGGAGTCGGTACGGGGCGGGTGCCGTACCCGCCCTGCTCGCGGCTGGCATCGCCCCCGAGGCCCGTGGGGAGACCCTGTCGGTTGAAGACTTCGCGCGGCTGTCGGCGTACCTCCCAGGAAACACCGACTGACAAGGCCCTACGGCAGCCCCGGCGTACCGAACGTCTCGTACCAATCCGCGCCGAACGTTTCCACCGCCTGCAGGATGTCGGGCGCGTGGAGAGCGGCCTGCAGGAGGCGGGGCGGTACGGTGACCGCGGCCGCCCCGGCCTCGAAAGCCGCGCTGACTTGGGCGACGTTCTTGAAACTGGCCGCCATGACCTTGCACTTCGCCCCGTGCCGCTCGATGAACCGCGACAAGGCTTTGATGGTTGCGGTGGTGTCGATGTCGAGACTTTCCATGCGGTTGAAGTACGGCGCGACGTACGACGCCCCGGCCGCGATCGCGAGAATCCCCTGGGTCTTGGAGTAGACCGCGGTCGCCGTGACCCCGATCCCCTCCTCCGACAGCCGGCGCATCGCGGCGATCCCCTGCTCGGTGGTCGGGATCTTCGCGTACACCTGCGAGTCGACCCGCTCCAGCAACCGGTGGGCGTCGTCGACGATCCCGTCGGCGTCCTGTGCGAGAACCTGGATGTGGAGGGTCCGGCGCGGGCCGATGATCTCCCGGATGCGGTGGACGTGCTCGTAGAAATCCACCTTGCCCTCAGCCTTGAGGATGGTCGGGTTCGTCGTCACCCCCGCCACCGGGTAGATGGGGACCAACTCCTCCAGATCCGCGAGGTTGGCGGTGTCAAACAGTATTTCCATGGGGCCTCCTTGCTCTGCGATCACAGTATAGCGAGTTGTCGCTCCGGGGAGTCGGTACGGTCAGTCGTCGGCCCGGGGCTCCCCCGTACGTCCGGTCGCCCGGCCGTACCCCCGGTGCTCCCCCGGTACCGTCCGTCCGTCCGCCCGGCCGTACCCCCGCGGCTCGCCCGTACGCCCGTTCCGCCCGGCCGCCCCCTGCTCCCCCGTACCGTCCGTTCCGCCGTCTCATCCGCACCCGTCCGTACCGCAATCCCACACAGCCGCCCTGAGGATCCAGGGCCACCCGCCGTTTGTGAGATTGCGGTAGCGAAATGGCCGGTTTTCGGCGCGTTTTCATACTTTCGCGGAAGGTCGGGGGCGGCCTTGGCGCTGGTAGCCTTGACGGTCATGGAGTCAACCGCTGAGGATCGGCCCGACGAGCCCATCACGGCGGCCGAGGACTGGGCCAGCTGGGGGCGACGGATTGCCCTCTTTCTCGTCGGTCAGAATCTATCATTGTTTGGGTCCGCGACCGTGGCGTACGCCGTCATCTGGTATATCACCTTGAAAACGGGGTCGGGTTGGCAGTACGCGTCGCTGTTCATCGCCTCGAACCTGGCCGGAGCGCTCACGACCATCCCCGGCGGACTGCTCGCCGACCGCTACTCGCGCAAGGCCCTCATGATCGGGGCCGACCTCAGTGTCGCCGCCTGCACGCTCGTCCTGGCGATTGTGATGTTGTCGGGGTACGAGGAGCTGTGGGTCATCATCCTGCTGCTCGCCGCCCGCGGCTTCGGCGGCGGCATCCAGTCACCCTCGATGATGGCCGCCGTACCCCAACTTGTACCTCCCGACAAGCTGCTGCGCATCAACTCCGTCAACGGTTCCGCCCAGTCGCTGATCTTCATCGGCGCTCCGGCGCTGGCCGCCGTACTGCTCGTCTACGTACCGCTCGGCTACATCATCCTGATCGACGTCGTGACCGCGGCCATCGGGGTGACGTGCGTTATCTTCGTGCCCATCCCGCGTCTCACTCCGGCCGCGGCGCCGGAAGGGCTCCGCGGGCAGGTGGCACACCTGGGCGAGGCGGCGCGGTACGCGCTGGCGATCCCGGCCCTGAAGCGAGTCGTACTCTTGCTCGTTGTGATGTGGGTCGTCGTCATGCCGCCCGCCCAGATGACACCGGTCCTGGTCGTACGGCTCTTCGGCGAGGAACAATGGAAACTGGCGGCGACGGAGATCCTGTGGAGCGGCGGCATGGTTCTGGGCGGTCTCGCGCTCGCCGCGTGGGGCGGCTTCCGGAACCGGATGACGCTCATCCTGCTGTCGACGGCGCTATGGGGGTTGCTCACGGTCGGCATCGGGCTCTCCCCGAACATCTGGGTGTATTTCCTTGTCATGCTAGTGTACGGACTGGCGTCACCGGGTTTCAACGTCGCCGCCAACACATCGGTCCAGGAGCTCATCCCCGCGCCTCTGCTCGGACGGACCATGGGGCTCGTCCAATTTCTGATGACCCTCGCCGCCCCGCTGGGGCTTGCCATCATGGGTCCCCTCGCCGACGTGGTGGACATCCGGATCCTGTGCGTGATCTGCGGCGCGGCCGGGCTGGTCTTCGTCGGTTGCCTCAGTGTGCGCCGGGGTCCGGCGAGCCAGTTGTACGCGCCGGTCAGGCCCTCCCCCTGAGGCGTCCGTACGTCCCCTCACTGTACCCGCCGACCCGCCGACCCGCCGACCCGCCGACTCGCCGACTCGCCGTACCGTTTCTTCGCATTGGATCGTTTCAGAGCCAGCCTTCATCCGCGAAAGCATGAAAACG
>JAIRVA010000231.1 GCA_031254155.1 Propionibacteriaceae bacterium | reverse complement strand
CCGGCCTCCGGGTGCCGGCAACCCCCCCTACACACTGTGGTCGCTGTTACGTCATACTCGACGTAAAAGCGACCACAGTCACGCGGAGGCCGGGCGGACCGGGTGGCGGATGATGGTTTTCAGCTTCTCCGAGGCGGTCCGGCGGGCGTCGGCGAGGTAGATCTCGTGGTGGCGCCGCCCGCCCAGGTCGCTGACGTACCCCTGTTCCGCCGCGTAACCCTCCATGGCCGTGATCGTCGGGAGCTCGTCGTCGTACGGGCCGACGTGCAGCACCTGGACGCAGAGGCCCTCGGTGATGGTCTCCAGCCGGGCCCTGGTGACATCGAGGCCAGGCTTCTTCCTGGTCAGAGCCGGTTTCGCGGCCTCGACGATTTCGGCGGTGACGAAGTCAGGTTGCCGGATGACCGCCGTCCAGACGAACTGGGTCTTGTCGGGGATGGCGCCACCCTGATAGGCCACGTCCGCCACCGACCAGAAGCCCTCCAGCGGCGGTACGACGTATTCCAGCGTCGCCTTGTGGGTCATCTTGATGCCGTACGCGAGCCCGTAGAGGAGCTCGATGGCCGCCGCGTAGTCGGGGCTCGTGTTGGGGTCACCCCGCCCGTCAACCGCGAGAAAGGCTCCCGCGGGGACATCGATGATTGTCGGCGTCATCGTTGGTTGGTACAACGCCTTCTCAGCCTTCCGTACATCGTACGGCATGGTGTCTCCTTCCCCCTTGGCCCCGCCGTACTTACCCTACCCCTACGCCCAAGAACTCTTTCCACCGCGGCAGCTCCCGGCGCGCCTGGTCGAGCCCGGCGTCGTAGGCTGCCTGGAGGGCCGCCACGTCGTGGGTCCGGTTCTCGACGGTCATGTGCTCGGGGAAGAAAACCACCGCCCGACCGGCCCGCTCCAACTCGAACAACTCCTCGCGGACCGCGTTGTACGCCGCCGCCCGGCCCAGGATGCCGTCCGCAATGGCCGGGTGCTTGCGGTAGTACGCGTGCCAGGCGCGGGGGTGACGGTACGGCTCTTTGACGTACTCCCGCTCGCGCGTCAGGACGACGAAGAACTTCGTGAACCCGTCCCGCTGCGCGACCCCCAGCGGGATGCCGCCGCCGGCTCCCAGCGCACCATCAACGTACATCCGCCCGTCGATCATCACCGGTGGCATGACAAGGGGAATCGATGACGAGGCCCGGACGCGGCGCATCAGGTCGAGCACCTCGTGGACATCGTCGCGTGTCCAGAAGACCGTCTCGCCGGCGTCGACGTCGAAACCGCCGATGCGGTAGTCGGCCGGGTTCGCGCGGAAGGTGTCGAAGTCGAGCGGGAGGACGCCGTCGGGCAGCGGGACCCGCTCGTAGATGTACTTGGCGTTGAACATCCCCTTCCCCTGGAGCCACGTCCACCACGAGCCGAACCGCGGGTCGTCCGCGAAATCGACGAAACTGCGGCGGGCCCGCTCCGGCGCGCGCGAGACGTAGTTGACCGTGTGCGAACTCCCCGCCGAGATCCCGGCCACGTAGTTGAAGTGAAGCCCAGTCTGGAGGAGGGTCGTGACGACCGCGGCGGTGTACGCCCCCCGCATCCCGCCGCCCTCGAAGATGAGTGCCGTGTCCATAACGTTGCTTGTCAGCTGCATGTTCCTCCTCCGCTTGGCGTGCCCCACACTATTTTAGTGGTCATGAGCGGTCCTTCCGAAGTTCAGCCGGGCAGATTGAAACGCCGGTCGACGTCGGCCGACGCCTGACTGCCATCGTATTGACCATCGTCGATACGTCTGGTAGTCTCAACGTGGCTTTCAAACAAGTAAGGAGATTGAGGATGCCTTCTATCCACGTTTACGAACCCGCGCTGTGTTGCAACACGGGGGTGTGTGGTCCCGACCCGGCGCAAGAGTTGGTCACTTTCACGGCCGATCTGAGCTATCTGAAGAGTCGGGGGGCCGACATGGTCCGGCACAATCTGGCGAGCGACACGCGGGCGTTCGCGGACTCGGCGGCAGTGCGGAGTTTTTTGCAGGTGGCCGGGTCGGAGGGTTTGCCGCTAGTGCTGGTTGACGGTGTGACCGTACTGACTGGGCGGTATCCGACCCGCGACGAACTGTTGCGGTGGGCGGGTCTCGAAACCTCACGCGCGGCGGAGTCCACACCAGCGTCCAGTGGGTGTTGTGGGTCGGCGTCGTCAGGCTGCTGCTAAGGGTAGGCGGTTATCATGCGGTTTGTGGAGTCGGCGCCCCGGTTCGTGATGTTCACCGGGAAGGGCGGCGTGGGCAAGACCTCGTTGGCTTGCGCGATGGCGGTACGGCTGGCCGACCAGGGTCGGCGGGTGTTGCTCGTGTCGACTGACCCGGCGTCGAATGTGGGTCAGGTGTTCAGTACGGAGATCGGCAACCGGGTCGTACCGATTCTCGAGGTGCCGGGCCTGGACGCGTTGGAGATCGATCCGCAGGCGGCGGCGGCGGAATACCGGGAGCGGATCATCGCCCCGGTGCGGGATTTTCTGCCCGCGAAGGAGTTGTCAGAGATCACCGAGCAGTTGTCCGGGTCGTGTACGACGGAGGTGGCGTCGTTCAACGAGTTCACGTCACTCCTGGCCGACCCGGCGGAAACCTCGGCGTACGACCATGTGGTGTTCGACACGGCGCCGACCGGTCACACGATCCGGTTGTTGCAGTTGCCGGGTGACTGGACGAAGTTCCTCAACGACGGCAAAGGGGACGCGTCGTGCCTGGGACCGTTGTCTGGTTTGGAGAAGCAACGCTCGACCTATCAGCGGGCCGTGGAGGCGCTGGGCGATACTGGGCGGACGCGGTTGGTCCTGGTGGCCCGGCCGGAACCGTCTAGTCTGGTCGAGGTGGCGCGTACGACCGACGAGCTGGGCAAGATCGGCATCCACGTGGCGAACCTGGTGGTCAACGCGGTCCTGCCCGACTGGGCGGCGGTCGACGAGTTGTCGGGTGCGATCCAGAGGCGGGAGCGGGCTGCCCTGGCCGCCATCCCGGACATGGTGGCGGGCCTGCCGCGCGACAGGGTGACGCTGAAGACGGTCAACGCCGTCGGGGTGGACGCCCTGCGGGCCATCCTGGAGGACGACACCCCGCCAGCGGCGCTACCGGGCGACGCATCGACACCGTTCGCGCCCGTCTGGCCGGCAGTGGCGGCGTTGGTGAACGAGTTGGCAGGTCTCGACCACGGGCTGGTGATGTGCATGGGCAAAGGCGGTGTCGGGAAGACCACAGTCGCAACCTTGTTGGCGACCGAACTAGCAGCGCGGGGCAAGGACGTACACCTGACCTCGACCGATCCGGCCGGCAAAATCGACGAGACGCTCGCCGCTGCCGTACCCAACCTGCGGGTGTCGCGGATCGACCCGGTGAAAGCCGTGGCCGACTACCGGGCGCACGTCATGGCGACGAAAGGCGCCGAACTGGACGACGACGGCCGGGCCGTCCTGGCTGAGGACTTAGAGTCGCCCTGCACCGAAGAGATCGCCGTGTTTGAAAGGTTCGCCCAGGTTGTGGCCGAGTCCGGCCAGCGGATCGTGATCATGGACACCGCCCCGACCGGGCACACTCTGCTGCTCATGGACGCCACGGGTTCGTACCACCGCGAAGCCACCCGGCACCTCGCCGCTGGCGAGACGGCCGTGACCCCGTTGATGCGTCTCCAAGACCCAGACCAGACCCGGATCATCATCGTGACCCTGGCCGAGACGACGCCGGTCCTCGAAGCCGAAGAACTCGCCGCTGATCTGGCCCGGGCCGGGATCAAACCGTGGGGATGGGTCGTCAACCAGTCGCTCGCGGTCGCCCGTACGACAAGCCCGCTTCTGGCGAAACGAGCCGCCGCTGAGCAACCCCACCTCACCGAAGTGGCAAGTCAGGCACAACGACTGGCCGTCATCCCGCTGGCTGCATAACACCGGCGGGGGTGCGACAACCATTCGGCCCTACCCAAGACCGATAGCACACCACACAACACACTCATGAAAGGTCACACCGTGAACATCAAGATCCTGGGTATCGGATGCGCCAACTGCATCAACCTGGCCGCAGAAGCCACGCAGGCGGCGGCCGAACTAGGCATCGACGCGGAGGTCACGAAGGTGACTGACATCAACGTCATCCTCACCTACGACCTGCCGGCGACCCCCGGACTCGTCATTGACGAGAAGGTCGTTGCTTCCGGAAAACCCATCCCGACGCTGGACCAGGTCCGGGAACTGGTCCGGGCCGCCGCCGATCCGGTGTCGGCCACGGCGTGACCCCGGACGATTGATTCCAAGGGAGGCAGGCTGGACGCCTGTCGACCGAAACGGAACGCTGCCGGGCCGCTCATTCCACCCCGGGCCGAGTTGTTCGCGCGAGCGCGGCGATGAGCCGGTCGACAACCGCTTGGTTGAGCCGGTAATGAGCCCAGCGCCCCCGTTGTTCGCGGTTCACCAGGTTCGAGTCGACCAGTTTCTTCAGATGATGCGACAAGGTGGGCTGACTGATACCGAGCGCAGTTGGCAGATGGCAGGCGCAAACCGTTGTGTCTGGCGCGGCCGCGATGTGACACAGCAACCGGAGCCGGACTGGGTCCGCCACCGCTTTGAGCGACACCGCCAGTCCCGCCGCTTCGGCCTCATCAAGGAGACTCACACAGGACGGGCAACAACTGGTGAACGGTATGTCCGAAGTCACAGGTCAAGTCTAGCCCGCATGCTACGCCTAGTCCCGGTCAGCGGCCAGTACGGTGAGGGCCGCCGCGAGGCGCGTACAACTTTCGCGGAACACCCCCTCCTCCGCGAGCAGCGAAATCGCCAGGGTCGTGCCGTCGAGGTCGTAGAAATAGCCGGGGTGGACGTACAACCCAGCCCGCTCCATCAGGGCCACGCTGAGGGCGTCGGCCTCCATGAGAGGCGGTACGTCGAGGAGCATCATCCAGCCGCCGTACACTGTACGGACTCGCCAGGGGTTGAGCACCGCCTGCGCGATGGCGAGGTTCGCCGCCAGCCGCGCGGTGACCCGGGCCACGCACCCATCGGCCAGCCCCAGCAACTCGGGGAGGGCCAGGGCGACCGGGGCGTTGACGGACAGGTACGTGTCGGCGATCTCGTCGAGCGCCCGCCCCGCCTGGGCCCGCGCCAGACGCGGGCCGGACAAGCGGATCCACCCCACCTTGAGTTGCGGGGCCGCTAGCAGCTTGGACAGCCCGTCCAGCCCGAAGGTGAGGGTCGACTCGTGGCCGGCGATCCGGCCTCCGGCGACCCCGCCTGCCTCATCCCCCACCCCGAGCCGGTAGGGGAAGAACACCTCGTCGGCGATCAGGGGCAGCCCGCGGGCCGCGGCCACGTCAACCACGCCCGCGTCGGCGTAGGCCCCCGTGGGGTTGTTCGGGTTGACCACCACGACCGCCCGTACCGCCTTGTCAGCGACCACATCAGCCAACGAGTCGCGGTCCAGCTCCCAGCCCGACGGATGGACGTAAAACGTCGGGTACCCCCTGGTCGCCACGGAATGCAGCCGCGCCAGGGGCTCGACAAGCGGGTACCCCGGACGGGGGACCGCCACGGCTTCCCCCGGCTCGGCGAGCAACGAAAACAGCCAGCCGTACGCCTCGGAGGTCGACGCGCAGAGCCAATAGTCCTCGGGGTCGCCGCCGTACCGCTCTGCCAGCGCCGCCCGCGCCGGCCATGGCCCGCGGGGTCCCGGGTCGTACCGCCCGGCGCGCAACGTGTGTCGCGCGACCACCTCCAGGATCGCCGGGTCGAACAACCCGTGCCGCGTCGGGTTCGTGTCGGTCAGATCCGTCAACTCAATCCCCGCCGCCGCCAGCTCCGCCCGGCGGCGCGCGATGGCGTTGGGCGCCTCAGTCCCGAGCCGGCGCGCCAGTCGCCTGCCCCCGCCCGCCAACGCTCCCGGTTGGTCAACCACGCTCACCACCACTCCTCAATCAGCGGTACCGTGCCACGACCCGGTCCAGCGCGGCATCCACCACCGGGTCGATGGTCTTGAGTTCGGGGTGCGCGTCGTAGAAGTCCACGATCCGGCGGGCCCCGGCGCGGAAGGGGACCCGCTGGACGAAGCCGGGCCGCAGCGCCCGGACCTTCGAGCAGTCGAACACCACCGAGTGCGCCTTGTCACCCAACAGCCCGCCGCCCAGCTCCGGGAGCTCGCGCTCCAGGACGTCGGAGGCCACGTGGACCAGTTCCGGCTCGCTCACCCCGGCCGCGCGGGCCAGCTCGGTGTACACGGCGTTCCAGGTCAGGACCTCGTCGCCCGTGACGGTGTACGCCTCCCCGACCGCCGCCGGATTGGCGAGCACCCCGCCGAACATGTACGCGAAATCGGTGTTGTACGTTAGCGTCCACAGGCTCGTCCCGTCGCCGTGCACGACCGCCGGCCGCCCGGCCCGCAGCCGCTCGACCTGGGTCCAGTAGCCGAGGACCGGTACCTTTGTCGCATCGTACGTGTGCGAGGGCCGTACGATGGTCGCCGGGAAACCCTCGGCCCGATAATGGCTAGTCAGAAGCTCTTCGCCGGCAATCTTGTCGCGTGAGTACTGCCAATAGGGGTTGCGCAGCGGCGACGAGTCGAGGATCGGCAGTGACAAGACCGGCTTGGCGTACGCCGAAGCCGACGAGATGAAGATGTACTGCCCGACCCGGCCCCGGAACACGTCGATGTTCCGCGCCAACCGCGACGCGTCGAAGGACATGAAGTCGGCCACCGCGTCCCAGGAGCGCTCCCCCACGGCGGCGGCCACGGCGGCGTCGTCCGCCAGATCTGCCACGACTGTCCGTACATCTGCCGGAGTTGGTCGTACCCCCGCCGCCCGCCCGCGGTTCAGTACGGTCACGTCGTACCCCAACGTCACCGCCTCCGCCACGCAGGCCGAACTGATGACCCCCGTACCACCAAGAAACAATACTGTAGGATTCATGTCCCACTCCTTTCGTCACCATAGTAGCCCCGAAATAAGAGCCTCCGAACCGTGGGATGATAAGGGTATGGATACTCCGTTGTTGGTGTTCCTCCACGGCCCGGGCCAGTCCCCGCCGGCGTGGCAGGACGTCGTGGGCGCGATCAATCCGGAGCAACCCATGGTCGCGCCGTGGCTGAAGGGACTCAAACCGTCCGAGCACGGCGGGTTCCGCATGGACGACGCCGTGACCGCGGTCCTGGACGTGATGGAGGCGCGCGACGCCGCGAAAGCGGACCTCGTCGGCTTCTCCCTGGGCGGGCTAGTCGCGCTCCGGCTCGCGGTCGCGCACCCCGGACGCGTCGCCCACCTCGTTCTCATTTCCACCCCGGTCGTCCTCGACCAGCGCTCGCTCAGCCGCCAACGGGTCGCGCTGAAACTCATGCCCGCCGCGTTCTTCAAGGGCGTCGGCAAGGAACAGGTCCTCGCCGGACTGGACGCGCTGCTCGACGCCGACCTTGGCGCCGACATTACGAAGGTGGCCGCACCCATCCTGGCCATCGCCGCGGAAGGCGACCCGTCAAACGATATATGTATGCTCGAAAAGATTAAAGCGGTTTATT
>JAIRVA010000100.1 GCA_031254155.1 Propionibacteriaceae bacterium | reverse complement strand
CTGAGTTACGACGGTACGCTGGTCCGGCTCACGTCGGTCCAGGGCGGCATGGTCACGGTGACCGTCCTGGTCAAGTCTGACGAAGCCGCCGTACTCGCTGCCCTGGCCGCCGCCGGCCGCCTCGCCCTGGTCCTGACGACCCGGGAGCGCTAATGTCCCTTGTCCTGCTCACCTCCGCGTCCGGCGCCCCCGGCGTCACGACGACGACGCTCGGCCTGGCCTGTACGTGGGTCCGTCCCGCCATCGCCATTGAGGCTGACCCGGTCGGCGGGTCAGCCATTCTGGCCGGACATTTCCGCGGTTTTCAAGCCCCGACGCTCTCCACCGCCGATCTCGTGCTCGCCCACCGCGCCGGCCGGCTGGCCGAGCAGTTCGCGGCGGCCCTGCTGCCGGTGGACGTACGGACACCTGAACGGCGAGCGCGGAGATCCGGTGAGCCGCCCCGCGGACCCGGGGCCGCCAAGGCCGCGCCGGGCGGCGGGAGTGGCGACCCCGGGACCTCGGGCAGCGAGGTGCGACGACCGGGCCGCGGCGAAACTGGCGGGCGGACAGCGGGCGAGGCCCCGGCGGTGGCCGTCCTGCCCGGCCCGCGCTCGCACCCCCAGGCTCGCAGCGCCCTCGAACTCTGGGAGCCGCTGAGTTTCGTCTGGCGGACGCTGGACCGGGAGGTGGAGGGGACGGACGACGACCCGGGTACGCCGGGAACGGACGTGTTCATCGACGCCGGCCGGCTCGGCATGGAGTGGTACGCGGAGTCGCTGCTCGACCGCGCCGATCTGATTCTCCTTGTCACCCGGTCTGATCTCCCGTCGCTGGCCGCGGCCCGCCCCTGGGCCGAGCGGGCCGTGGAGACCCACCGCCTGCACCCCGAGACCCCCGCGTGGGCGGTCGCGCTGGTGGGCCCCGATCACCCGTACAACGTCCGGGAGGTGGCCCACGTACTCGGGCTCCCGGTCCTCCTCACCCTCCCCCTCGACCCCCGCGGTGCGGCGGCGTACTCCCAGGGTCTTCGGACCAAACCGCGCCGGCCGCTCGACCGGGCGCTCCGCCACGGCGGTACGGCGATCCGCGAGCAACTCGCGGCCACCAGAAAGGTACTGCACCATGTCCAATCGTGACGGCATGTCCAACCGTGACGGCACCCGCCCCGCCCCGCCCGTGAGCCAGGCGGTGGGCCCGCCGTCGGACCACCGACCTAGTGGCTCCCCCTTTGACAAGGACCAACAGCAAATCGCGTCCCCGGCTGACCACCCAGTCGGTACAGCGCCTGTCGACACGATCCTCGGACTGCCGTTGTTCGGCAACCAGGTCCTCCTCGACGTCACCGGCCACCGGCTAGATGATTCGTCAGATAACGGTACGACCGAACGGCCCGTCCCCCAGACCGCCGTTGTCGTCAGTCGACGGACCACCAGCCCGCGGGCGAACTTGACCTCATCACCACTAGACCTGTCAAAATTCGACCCCCACCGAATCGCGATCAATCCCGACGACCCGGCCGCCCGACCATCGCCCCTGACAAAAGCGGATAGTGGCCCGACAACCCCCGCGACCACCATCCCCGCCGAACCTCCCCCCGCTCCCGCAGAGAGCAATCCAGCCCCCGCCGAACCCCCAGAAGTAACTCCGCAGTTCCAGCTACCCAAGGGCTCCACGAGTTGGTCACTAATCCCCGTACCGGTACCACCCCGACCCGCCGTCTCCCAGGACCCAGTTCCACTATCTCCCCTAGTCAAAAGGGGAGTCAGTAGGTCGGTGCCGACCATGCCCCCCATGGCCCCTGACGCGCGGAGCGCCGAGAAACAGTCCCACTTCCAGCCCCAAAAAAGCCAGGGCGCGGACGCCTACACCGAACAGACCGACCCAACTGCCGAGCATTCTCCGGTTGACCCGGCCGCGCCCGGCGGGGGGGACCCCCATTGCCGGAGGGGCGCCGAGGGCCCTAATGATTCCACCCGTTCACAGTCGCGGCTATTGTCAGCACCCCTGGAGGCCCTCGGACGACCCGAGGACAAATGGGGAGGTCCCGCCGAGGCAGGCCGAGAGTTACCACCTCAAGGACCAGCCAGACAATTGACCGAAGACCAACCACTCCTCCGTACCTCCCCAAGTCAAAGACAAATCGACTGGACGGCAGTCGCCGAGATGCGGGAGTCCGCGTCGAGGAGACTCAGTACCCGCATCGGTACGGACAAAGCCGACCTTGCCCACCAAAAGACGCTCGGCTGGCACATCATCGGCGACCTCCTGGAGGAACGCGCCGCCGACGCCCTCACCCGGGGGCTGAGCCCGTGGGACCCGCCGTACCAAGCCCGTACCGGCCAAGCGGTGTTTGACTCCCTTTTCGGCCTGGGCCGACTCCAACCCCTAGTCGATGACGATTCGATTGAGAACGTCATCATCGCCGGCGCGGACAACGTGTGGATCGAGTATTTCGACGGCCGCCTCGTACCCGGCCCACCGGTCGCGGAGTCCGACCAGGAACTGATCGATTTCCTGTGCTTCATCGCGGCCCGGTCGGAGGTGAACGAACGGTCGTTCTCGCCGTCGGAACCCCGCCTGCACCTGCGGCTGGACTCCGGCGCGCGCCTGGCCGCCGCCGCCTGGGTCACCCCTCGCCCGTCGGTGGTCATCCGGCGCCACCGGCTCCAAGAGGTGACGCTGGACGACCTGGTCGAGCGCGGGACGATGGGCCGCCCGATGGCGATGTTCCTCGACGCGGCGGTCAAGCGCCGCGCGTCCATCGTCGTCTCCGGCGCCCAGGGCGCGGGCAAAACCACGCTCATGCGCGCGCTCTGCTCGGCGATCCCGGCACACGAGGTGATCGGCACCTTCGAGACTGAGTACGAGTTGCACCTTCACCTCATGCCCGAACGCCACAACGTCGTTTTCGCGTGGGAGGGCCGCCCGGGCTCGGGCGAGACGGGGCACGACGGCCACCGCGCGGGGGAGTTTCTGCTTGAAGACGCCCTGTACGACTCCTTCCGCTTCAACCTCTCGCGCCAGATCGTGGGCGAGGTCCGCGGGCGGGAGATCCTGGCCATGCTGAAGGCGATGCAGTCCGGTTCGGGGTCGCTCTCGACGACGCACTCCCACTCCGCCGAGGGCGCGATCCGCAAGCTCATCACCTGCGCGCTGGAGGCCGGACCCCATGTGACAACGGCCTACGCCACCCGTGCGATCGCCGAGGACATCAACTTCATCGTCCACATGGAGCTCGTGACCGAACGGCTGGTGTCCGGCGGTTTCCGGCGGCACCGCTGGGTCAAGGAGATCCTCAGCCTCACGCCCTCCGATTCGGTGCGGGGGTACGCGACGGAGCGGCTCTTCTCGACCCTGCCCGGCGAGCGGGTGGCGGCGATGGAGCAGATCCCCGCGGGGTACGCCGACGTGTACGACGACCTGGAAGCGTTGCTGACGACATGGGCGTGATCCTGGCTGCCCTCGGTGCCCTGGTCGGCGCCGGTCTGGTCCTCATCGGCTGGGGGCTCCGCCGGACGGCCCGCCGCCGGCCGCGTTTCCGCTTGCCACGCCTTCAATGGCGGTCACCGTGGGTGGTGGGTACGGCCCTGGCCGGGCTCGGGATCGGCCTCGCCCTCCTGACGGGGTGGTACGTCGCCATTCCCGTACTGCCCCTGCTCGGCCTCGGCCTCCCGTACCTCATCGGGCGGACCGAGTCGGCCATGGACATCGCCAAGCTGGAGGCCATGGAGGAGTGGACGCGGTCGCTGGCGGGGATTCTGACCGCCGGCGCCGGGCTCGAGCAGGCGCTCGCGGCGACCCTCAACTCGACGCCCGCGCGTCTGCGTCCCGACGTGTCGCGCCTTGTCGTACGCCTAAAATCACGGTGGATGACCGAGGCGGCCCTGCGAGCCTTCGCGGATGACCTGGACGATCCGACGGGCGATATCATTGCGTCCACGTTGTTGTTGGGCGCCCAACGGCGGGGCGACGGTTTGGCCACGATCCTGGAGGGCCTCGCGGAGTCGGTCTCGCTCGACGTCCGCGCCCGGCGGCAGGTCGAGGCCGACGCCTCCAAACCGCGCGCGACCGCCCGCTGGGTCACGATCATCACGGCAACGGTCCTCGGCGCGCTGTTCTTCACGGGCCAGTACGTCGAACCGTACAAGACCGGCCTCGGCCAACTCCTCCTGTTCGCGTTGCTGGGGGCGTACGGGGCGGTCCTCGTCTGGATGAAACGCCTCGCCACCTCGCCCACGACGGTCCGGTACCTCGGCCAGCCCGTCGGCCCTGGCCAAAGCCAGCCCGAAACTTGGTCGAGTACGGAGAAACTGCCCGTCGTACCCACGGGAGGCCGGCCATGAGCGGCATCGGGTGGGTCATCGTCGCCGGGGTGCTCGTCGGGGCCGGGCTGTGGCTCGTCATCGACCGCTTCGTCCCCGCG
>JAIRVA010000068.1 GCA_031254155.1 Propionibacteriaceae bacterium | reverse complement strand
GCTCAGCCCGCTGCGGAGCGCCAGAGTCTCCTGGGACAGTCCCTGCGCCAGGCGTAGGCTGCGGATGCGTCGGCCGAGCATGACGCGACGGCTCGCCCATAACGAGCCGCGTTCGTCATCTCGGTTGTCGGGCGAGGTAGGCATCACACCATTTTCAACGGGTTCTTGTTGCATGTCTGCCCAACTAGTTGTACAGTAAAAACGGTGACGCCGTGCGGAGGAAGTACGTACGGCCAGTTACTAGGTGATTAGGTCCAGGGTGGAAGGTGTTGCAGCGGGATGGGAGGACCGCGGAAAGGCTGAGTTCCCCCTTTCAGTGCCGCGGTTCGGCAGCGCCGGGCCGGGGCGCGCCACCGTCCAAGGCGCGCCCCGCGCTCAATCGCGCGAGTCCGCCCCGGTCCTCAGATCCAGCCCGCGAGGCCGTCCCGGATCACGCCGGCCACGGCGGACATGAACAGAGGATCCGCGTTGAGGCAGGGTACGACGACGAATTTCCCCTGGTGAGCCGTCACTTCGGCGTACCGCTCCCGGTTGAGCAGGTTGATCTCCTCCAGCGTCTCGAGGCAGTCGGCGGCGAAGCCGGGCGTGGCGACGTCGATCCGCCGTACCCCCGCTGCGCCCAGCCGCGCCACCTCGTCGATGGTCGCCGGGGTGAGCCAGGGCGTCGGCCCGAACTTGGACTGAAAGGTCTCGCGACAAGCCTCAACGTCGAGCCCGAGCCGTACCCTGAGCGCCGCGGTCGTCGCCGCGCATTCCTGGGGGTACGGGTCGCCGGCCTCAGCCATGGCAACGGGGATGCCGTGGTACGACAGGAGCAGCGTGTCGCCGGCCGCGAAATCGGGGCGGCCCTCCCGCTCCCAGACGCGCTCGATGCTGCGGGCGAGCGCCTCGACGTACAATGCCTGTGTCGGGAACGACCGGACGAACCGGAGCTCGGGCTGGTCGCGCTGGGCGAGCACGCACCGCGCCACCGCGTCGTAGATGCTGCCCACGGTGGTCTGGGAATAGTGGGGGTACGCGGGGACGATGAGGACCCGGCCGACCCCCGCGGCCCGCAACTGGGCGAGGACGGTGGCCACCGACGGCTCCCCGTACCGCACCGCCAACTCGACCCGGACGTTGGGGGATTCGCCGGTGACAAGGGAAGCCAATGCGTCAACCTGGGCAAGCGAGTGAATGAGCAACGGTGAACCATCGTCCAGCCAGACGCTCGCGTACTTCCGGGCCGACACCCGCGCCCGCCGTGGCAGGATGAACAGCTCGAGGATCGCGCGCCAGACGAGCGGGTTCAGGTCGACGATGCGGCGGTCGGTCAAAAACTCGCGCAGGAACGGGCGGACGGCGTGGGCGGTCGGCGCGGTGGGCGTGCCGAGGGCGGTCCAGACGACCGCGACCTCAGCCGGAGGCCCGGGTGGAGGTGTCATGCGGGGGGCTGGGCGGGGTCGCCCTGCGCCCGTCCGCGGCCGGGCCAGCCAAGGCCCAGACCGAGAATCAGGCCGCTGACAAGCGCCGCCACCGCCGCGAGGATGACCCAGAGGCGCGGATTTTCCGCCGTACGGGCGTCAGGAGACTTGTTCGCGTTCGCGACCGCGGCGAGCGTGTTGATCTGGATGACGTCCCACGTCATGAACAGCGCGGTCGCGGCGATGAGGACGATCCCGAGCCCGATGAAGACTCCCTTGAGGACCCTAGGCATACCAACCTCCCTTTGCACGACGCGACGACTGACGCCACCACTCTAGCCGGTCAGGCGGTACGATTCACGCTCTCGGGCAGGAGAGCGGGCGCGGTCCGAACAGTTCTTAGGGAATACTCAGCCGAGTACGGCGGCCGCGGCCGCGTCGTAATCGGGCTCCTCGGCGATCTCGGGAGACAGCCGGGTGTACACCACCCGCCCGCTCTCGTCCGCGATCACGACCGACCGGGCGAACAGTCCGCGCAGCGGGCCGTCGACGAGAGTCACGCCGTACGCCTGCCCGAAATCGGAGCGGAAGGCTGACGCCGTGATCGCGTTGTCGATGCCCTCGGCGCCGCAGAACCGGCCCATGGCGAACGGGAGATCCTGGGAGGTGCAAATGACGACCGTGTTGGGCCAACGCGCGACGAGCTCGTTGAAGCGGTGGACGGACATCGCGCACACCCCGGTGTCAAGGCTGGGGAAGATGTTCAGCACGACCCGCTTGCCGATGAAGCTCCTCGATGCGACATCGGAAAGGTCGGTACCTGTCAAAACAAACTCGGGAAGCAGGCTTCCGATGGCCGGTAGTTCGCCCACCGTGGCCGAGGGGATGCCCGTAAAGGTCACAATACTCATACCAGAATGGTTCCACGTGGGCGGGGTACCGTCAAGTGTGGTACGGAAGACGGCCCGGGAGCCGGCGTACTCAGGCTTTGTCGGCGGAAGAGATGACGGGCGTGACCCGGCGGGTGACAAGGTGGTACCGGGCACAGCGGGCGACGGTCAGAGTGTCGTAGAGGTCCGCGATGCCGCCGACCCCGCCGCCGACGACCGGGATCCGGCGGGCGAGCCCGGCCACTAGCCCCTTGCCCGTCGACGCGACGAGGATGTGGTTGACAACGCGCTCGGTCACCGTGGCGAGGAGGGCCGGGTCGTACACCGGCGACGTGGCGACCGCGAGCGGCGTACTCGGCAACTGGCCCGCCTCGACCAACGTCGTGAGGTCGTCGTCGCCGAGGAGGCACATGGCGATGGCGGTCCGGACGCGGGGGTCGTCGACGTCGTACCCCCGCAGGTGTGCCAGGCAAGCGACCATGCGCGTTTGGAGTACGATGATGCCGGTCGCGTTCACCGGGGTACCCACAATCGCCGAGACCAGCCCGCCCGCGTTCGTGATCGCGCCCTGGACGGTGATGAGGGCCGCGTGCTGGCGGATGGCGGCGTCGATGGCCGCGTCCACCGTACCCTGGCGCTGAAGGTGCTTGCCAGCGGCCTCTTTTGCCCCTGACAGCCGGGCGGAGCCGTCAATCGCCCAGTCGATCAGGCGGGTGAGCGCGGCGTGGACCGCGGGGGCTGACTGCGGCAGGGTCGTCCACGCGCGGTCGACGACGAAGCCGGTCACGCGCCGGGCCACGGTTCCGATGAGCGTCATGTGGTGTCCCTTCGTCGGTGCGCCGCGGACGGTACGCGGGCGCACCCTCAATTGTGGCACCGCGAACCGGTCCAGCCCTACCGGGGTACCCCTGGTTTCTCCCCGGTGCCTCACCAACTCCGCGTTAGGGCACGGTCGTTAATAAATGGTGCAGGTGGCGGTTTCGGGGCGGGATGCCTGGTAAGGCGGAGTGCCCGGAGGCGTAGTAGAGCTACGCCGGAGCGGCCGACAACGCCATCAGGCGCCCGATCCCGGAAGCGACACGCGACAGTTAGTGACGACCGTGTCCTTAGTATGATTTCGCGGTGAAAACCGGCCCGTTCTGGCGCGTTTTCATACTAACGCGGGGATCGGGGGATGGGGGCGGGGCCCCGTACGGGCATGGCAAAATGGCACCATGCAGTTGACCCTTTCCGAGGCCCGCCGGATCGCGCTGGCCGCCCAGGGGATCGGCGGGGACCGCGACGGCGTGGTCGGGATGCGGCAGCTCCAGCGGGTCATCACGGGGCTCGGACAGTTCCAGATCGACTCCGTCAACGTCCTGGCGCGCGCCCATCTCATGCCCGCGTACACCCGCCTCGGCGCGTACGACCCCGCCCTCCTG
This sequence comes from Propionibacteriaceae bacterium, assembly GCA_031254155.1. Lineage (GTDB taxonomy): Bacteria > Actinomycetota > Actinomycetes > Propionibacteriales > Propionibacteriaceae > WQYJ01. The sequence continues at coordinate 17,723 of JAIRVA010000068.1, read as the reverse complement.
GCCCGCGCCGCCGCCACCGCGCCCCGGCGGTTGTTCGAGTCCTGGGGCCACGCGGCGAGCCTGATCGACATCGCGCTGTACCCGGCGTTCGCGTTCCGGCGCGCGGAGGCCTACGACCAGACGTGGGGCCGCATCCGTCGGCTCGCGGACGAGCAACCGCAGGCGATTGAGGACCTGGCCCAGGCAGTCCGGGCGCGCGGGCCGGCCACCGCGCGTGAGCTCGACCTCGGCGAGGAGAAGACCAAGGACAACTGGGGTTGGAACTGGTCAGTTGCCAAGACGGCGCTGGAGTGGCTGTTCTGGAGCGGCCGGGTGGCCGTGGCGGGGCGGAACGCGCAGTTCGAGCGGGTGTACGACGTACCCGAGCGGGTCATCCCCCGGGTCTATATCGAGGCTTGTCAGCCCTGGGTGACGGCCTCGGCGGACGAGCGGGTCGAGTTGGCGCGGGCGGCGCACGTGGAGTTGGTACGCCACGCGGCGCGGGCCCTGGGTATCGGTACGGCCAGGGCGCTGGGCGACTATTTCCGGCTGACCAACGAGCGGACGACACCCGCCATCGCGGAGCTTGTCCGGCAGGGCGAGCTTGTCCCGGTCACGGTTGCCGGTCTCAAAGAGCCGATGTTCGCCTGGTCGGCGGCCCGGCGGCCCCGGCGGGTGCGGACGGCCACTCTGGTCAGTCCCTTCGACTCCCTCGTCTTCGAGCGCAAGCGGCTGGCCACGTTGTTCGGCACGGACTACAGCATCGGGCTCTACACCCCGGCCGACAAGCGGGTTCACGGGTACTACGTTTACCTGTTCCTGCTCGACGAGACCTTCGCCGCTCGGACGGATCTGAAGGCCGACCGGGCGGGCGGCGTACTGCTCGTCCAGTCCGCCTGGCGGGAGCCGGGGGCCGAGGGCGGCCGGGTGGCCACCGCGCTGGCGGGCGAACTGCGCCGGCTGGCTGACTGGCTGGGCCTCACGGACATCCGGGTCGCCGACAAGGGCGATTTAGCCGGTGACCTCGAGCGGTCCCTACAACTCAATGACGGTCAGTACGGACTGTAGGCCCGCGAAGTCGGCCCCGTTGCGAGTGGCCAACGCACAGTCATTCGCCAGCGCCGTAGCTGCGATCATGAGGTCGATCCGGCGGGCCCGGCCAACCTGGCGACCCGACTCCGCGACCGCCCGACAGACCACGCGGTAGAGCGCTGCCGCGAGGTCATCGAACGGCAGGCCCTCGCCGAAGAGCGCCGTCGCCCGCAGGTAGTCCAGCGGTGCCCGGAGCCGGACTTCGGGATCGGGGGAGAACTCGCCCTCCTGGAGTTCGGCGTACGCGAGCGCGGAAGCGTAAAACTGCGGCTCGTCACCCGGTGGTAACCGCGACCAGTCTGGCTCCGCGATGAGAAGGTTGGTGTCGAACAAGATTCTCATGCAGGTTCACCGACTCGTCCGGCCCGGTCCCGCGATCGTACCAGTTCAGCTAGCTGGGTTGCGGCGACTCCCGGCGGCTTGGGCTCGTAGAGCGCGGACCCCCGGACGGCGGTGAGGGACGCCCCGCGGTGGGTCGGAGTGCGACCGAGAACGACCGTGGTCGGGCGCCCCTGGAGGGTGATCCGGTAGGTCGCACCGTCGTCTTCGACCTCCCGGACCACACGCGAAAGTTCGCGCTGAAGCTCGCGTACGCCAATATCAATTACTGTCATGAAGCAAGTGTACCCCCGCTGCCGGACATGTCCGACAGGTGGTGTGCACGACCTCCGCTCCGTCCCCGCCCGTGTTCAGCGGGGCGCGAACCGGGGGATCGGGTACGGGGGATGCCCGTTTGGTACCCCGACGGCGTACCCGGAAATCGATACGGAGTTGTGACCTTAAAGCCAGTGACATTCACGGATGGTGCCAGTATGGTGAGGGACAAGCCCGTGGAAAGGGGGAGTCATGAATGACCAGCGGCGGGGCATCGGGGCGGTCGTACTCGGTTTGGCGGTCGGTTTGGCCCTGCTCGGCGGCTGCTCGGGCGGCGCCCACAACACGGCTGGGGGCGACCCGGCGGACAACGTGCCGGAAGCGCCGGCGCCGGCGTCGGCGCCCCAACCGAGTGACCTGAGCGGGGACGTCACCCAGGGCGAGCGCCAGATCGCCCGGACGGCCGGGGTTTCGCTCGTTGTCGACGATGTCATGGCGGCCGCCCAGTCCCTGCACGATGTCGCAACGGGCCTCGGTGGTTGGGTTGGTACGGAGGTGGTGTCGTTGCCCGATAACGGCGATGTGAGTACGGGATCCGGTTCCGTCCAACTCGTCGTACCCGCCGACCAACTCGAGGCGGCCCTCGACCAGGTCGCCGCCGTCGGCCAGGTGACCGATCGGAAGACCAACGCGGAGGACGTGACCGAGCAGGTCGTCGACACCGCGTCGCGGATCAAGACGATGCGGGCGTCCATCGACCGGCTGCAGCAACTCATGGCGCAGAGCGGGTCGGTGGCCGAGATCGCGGCGGTGGAGTCGGACTTGACCCAGCGACAAGCCGAATTGGAATCGCTGCTCGCCGTCCAGAAGAGCCTGGACCACCGGATCGCGACCGCCACGATTGAGGTCAGTCTGCGGACGCCGACGGTCGTGGAGCGGGACCAGGCGAGCGGGTTCACCAAGATGCTGCGCGAGTCTGGCCAGGTCATGGCCCAGGCGGCGCGGGTCCTGGTCATCGTGATCGCGGCGCTACTCCCGTGGCTGGCCCTGGCGGCCGTCATCTTCGTACCGCTTCTGCTTGTCCGCCGCCGGCACCGTCGGGGCCGGTCTGCCACCCGCGCCGTACCAGACCCAACCCCCGAGCCGGCCCCGGCGGACCCGGTCGTACCCGCTGAGGCTGGTACCCCGCCTGCCGACCCGGCCTAGCCCCGGCGTACCGGACCAGGGGACGTTCCTGCGGCGATGATCCTCCGCGTAAGCATGAATACGCGCGCCGAAGGGGCGGTTTTGGGCGCGTAATCACGCTTTCGCGGAGGTAGAGGGGCGGTAGGGGGGCGGGTCAGTGAGTCGCCGGCGGTAGGGGGAGCGGGACAAGGTGGTTTACTTGAGTCATGAGCATGGGTATGGGGGGCGGCCGGGGCAAGGCCGCGCGGATTTCCTCGGGCGACATCGACGCGCAGAAGGCGATCAACGCCGCCGCGCCGAAGATCCCCGACCTTGGCCGGCGGATCGTGGCGTTGTTCAAGCCGTACGTCCGCCCGATCGCCCTCATGGTCGTCCTTGTCCTCATCACGGCGGGCATCTCCGTCTTCCCGCCGCTCCTCACGCAACGGATCTTTGACGAGGGCCTGTTCGCGGCGGGCGGGGTCAACCTGTCTCGCCTTGTCAACCTGCTGATCCTCATGGTCGCACTGCTGCTCGTCTCCAACCTGATCGGCATCTGGCAGACCTGGCTGACGTCGAAAACCGGCAACCGGGTGATGGGGGACCTGCGGGTCAAGCTCTTCGACCACCTCCAGGAGATGGAACTGGCGTTCTTCACCAAGACGAAGACCGGCGTCATCCAGTCGCGGCTGGCGAACGACGTGGGCGGGGTTTCGACCGTCCTCACCAACACCGTCACCTCCGTCGTCGGCAACACGGTGACGGTCATCGCGTCGGCCATCACCATGTTCGTCCTGTCCTGGCAACTGACGCTCATCGCGTTCGTACTCATGCCGTTCCTGGTCATCGTGCAGCGGCGGGTGGGTACGATCCGGGCGCGCGTCGCCGGCGAAACTCAAGAATCGCTGTCGGCCATGACCGCAATCACGCAGGAGTCGTTGTCCGTCTCGGGCATCCTGCTCGCCAAGTCCTTCGGCCGGACCAAGGACGAAGCCGCCCGCTATTCAAGGGAAAACGACCACCAGATCGCCCTCCAGGTCAAGCAGATGATGACTGGGCAATGGTTCTTCGCGATGGTGCAAGTCTTCGTCTCGCTGTTGCCGGCCCTGATCTACCTGTTGTCGGGTTGGTTGATCATGCGCGGGCACGTCGGTATCACGGCGGGTACGTTGGTGGCGTTCACCGCCGTCCAGTCCCGCCTCCTCATGCCCATGATGGGACTGTTGCGCGTTGCCCTCGACCTCCAGACCTCGTCCGCCCTGTTCGCGCGGATCTTCGAGTACCTGGACATGACGCCAGCCATCCAGGATGCGCCCACTGCCCGGGGCGTCAACGAGGCCCGGGTCGGCGAGATCGCCTTCGACCACGTCGAGTTCCGCTACCCCGACGCGAGCCCGGACGAGCCGCCGACCTTGCGCGACGTCTCGTTTGCCATTGCCCCGGGCGAGTTCGTCGCCTTCGTCGGGCCCTCGGGGGCCGGGAAGACGACGATCGGTTACCTGATCGCGCGCCTGCATGAGGCCGCCGGGGGACGGGTGGAGTTCGCGGGCGATGACGTACGAGCGCTCGCCCTCGACTCGCTGGTTGACCACATTGGGATCGTGTCGCAACAGTCGTACCTCTTCCACGACACGATTGCGGCGAACTTACGGTACGCGAAACCGGCGGCGACCGACGCCGAGTTACGGGTGGCCTGCGAGAAGTCCAACATCTTGACCACCATCGACGCCATGCCGCTCGGGTTGGAAACTGTGGTCGGCGAGCAGGGCTACCGCTTGTCAGGTGGCGAACGACAGCGCATTGCCATTGCCCGTGTCATCCTGAAGGACTCCCCCGTACTCATCCTCGACGAGGCGACCTCCGCGCTCGACACGGTCTCGGAGCGCATCGTCCAGGAGGCCCTCGACGAGGCGAGCCGCAACCGTACCACCATCGCCATCGCCCACCGGCTCACGACCGTCCAGCACGCCGACCGGATCATCGTCCTGCAGGCCGGCCAGATCGTCGAGTCGGGTACCCACGAGGAATTGCTGACGCTCGACGGTCTGTACGCCCAGCTGTACAGCGAGCAGGACACCGAAACGGGGTGCTGATGTCAGCAGGCGTGATCCGGCGGCATGATGCCGCCAAACCACACCTGCTGAGCTTTCCCTGGCCCTCCCCTGGCCGGGAGCGGGGACGACGTTCTGACGGCGGTGGCGCTGGGCCGGGACGGTACGATCGCGGTGACGGGCTACTCCGATTCGAGCGACGGAGACTTTGCCGGGACGCCCGCCGGGGTGACCCACGGGGTCGTGGGCTTCTTCGGGCTGGACTGGTCCAAACTGGAGGGTGACTTGCCCCAACGGGTGAATGACGTGGTCGCGACGCCAGACGGTTTCGTCACCGCGGGGGCCGGGTCGGGCGGCGCGCTGAGCGGCTACTCCGCCGCGGGCGACCAACTCTGGGAAATGAGCGTGGGCACACTGGCCGAGTTCTCCCGGGTCGCCGCCGGCCCGGATGGCGGTGTGGTGGCGCTCGGCCGGAACGCGTCCGGTACGTTGCTCGTCGACCTGGCCCCGGACCTCTCGTTCACGTGGGACACCACGTACCCCGGCTCGCTCGTGGACATCGCGGCCACCTCGGATGGCGGAGCGGTCGCGGTCGGTACGGCGGCACCCGTCGATGATGGTCCGATCGCGACGGGCGGCCGTACGGGAACAGGCGGTACGATCGGTGTCCTGGTGAAGTTCGACGCGGCCGGAATGGTGGAGTGGACCCAGTCGCTAGACGGGTACGACTTCCGCGGGGTGGCCGTGACTGCCGACGGTAACGTTGTCACGATTGCTGACCGTGAGGGCGGGGTGGTGGTCGCGCCGGGGATGACCGCGGCCATGAGTTACGTGACGGAGTTTTCCCCCACCGGTGACCAGCGGTGGGAGAGTCTGGTTGACCATCTGGCCAAGGCGGAAGCCCTCGCCGTCCTGGCGGACGGGCGTCTGGCGGTGGCCGGCAGCGTGGCAGACAACCAAGCTGGTCTGATCGGCGGGTACATCGCCGTACTCAACCCGGACGGTACGCCGGGACCGGAGGGTACCTTCAGCGATGTCGTAGTTTTCCGCGGCGTGACCGACAGAGACGGCCTAATTGCTGCCGTGGGCGATACGACGACCGGGGACGGGCGTGTCATCCTCCTCAGCCCCGACAACCTCCCTCGTTAGGGCACGTTCGTTAATCAATGGTGTAAGTGACGGTTTCGGGGCGGGATGGCTGATAAGGCGGAGCGCCCGGAGGCGTAGTGGAACTACGCCGGAGCGGCCGACAACGCGATCAGGCGCCCGGTCCCGGAAGCGACACACGGCAGTTATTAACGAACGCGTCCTTAGTCCTCCTGTGCGTCGAGGGGCCCCACACCCCCAAAGCCAGAGATGGCGGCCGGTTAGACGCCGGTACCGGGGTAGAGGTCTGGCCCACCAGTCGGGGTCGTCACCGGTCCGGGCGCGGTCGCCGTGACGGAATAGCCGCGCCAGACGGTGCCGCACCCCCGGACTTCCAGCCAGTACGCCCTGGGTCGCTGTCAAAGTGGCCGTGATCTTGCATTGGCCGCTCCCGGCTCCGTCGCCGTTCGACGCGACAACGGTGGCCCCGCCCGACTGATAAAGAGTCCCGTACAAGTCAGCCGCCGCGGCCGAGGCGGTGAACGTCCAACTCGTTCTCATTGAAACAGACAGGTATAGCTATGTTCGCTACAGTCAGGATTTCGAGGTGCTACTTGCGTTTTTTCCCTCTGTTGGGGAACAGTGACGTAGTGATGACATACACGAGACCGATGACCTCCACAACCGTTGCAGACAAGTACACGCTGATGGCTGCGACGGGTACGCTCCATGCGTTTTGACACAAATAGACCGCGAACAAAATGTCAGCGATGACTATCTGAATGATCATGATCCAGCGTAGGTTGCTTGCGTACTTTTCACGCCACCTGAGTTCTTGCTCCAGTCGCCTGTAATTAAGGCTTGTTTTTTTCCTTTCCTCGGCAATCTCTTGTGAGACCGACGACAACTCAACAGGTGTACGAGGTGTACGAGGTGTAGGAGAGGCTGTTGCCTCGCGATCAGTCTTAGCCATCACATATCTTCAGGCCAGCTCGAGGTTGTTCAGGCGATTTGTCAGCGCACTTTTCGACACACCAAATCTGGCCATGAGTTTTGTGAATGGTACGGCTTCTTCGACCCATCGACGTACAATCGCCTCAGGCATTACGAGTTCTGCTGCGAAGGTGTTTGCATAAATTTCATCGTCATCCGTCCCCTGGGTGGCGAGTTCTGCTCGATCATGTGGTACCAATTGATCTATTGTGCCGTCGCACATCGCTCGGTAAATGTGCCCGATTTCGTGAGCGACCGTGAAACGCATTCGCTCACGGCCTTGTTTCGGGTTCACGAAAATTTTCGGTTTTCCTTCAGAGTCAAGCTGGCTGTAGCCCGAGCGTTCGGATGACATGTTGGGGTCATCATCCCATTCCAGTCCGATGCCAAGGCGCCGGGCAACTTCTACGGTGTCAAGAGGCAAGGAAATGCGACCGTTCTCGTCAAGGCAGTGCTTGTTCAAGACATTGAACGCGCTGTCGTCAGCGAGACGCTGGGTGCGGCCCAATTGCATCGTTATCCTCCTTTCGTCCATTTCTTGGATACTTCTATCATGCCACTGCGGACGGACAATTTGAGCAGACGGTCCACACGATGGGGAGAACTCCCCACTCCTGCCGCGTCCGCGGTACAGGTCTCGCGGGTCTCCCCCGGGTACCCCCGCCATCCGGGGGCGGTCTAGACTGATTCCTATGCCTTATCAGGATGTGAACGCGGCTATCAACCTGCGTCTGGAACTGCTCAACCTGCCCCGGGTCCACGACACGGAGTCGGAAGCGACCGCCCAGTTGGTCTACCCGATTCTGGCTCGGCAACGGGAAATGGCACGTCGCCTGTCCGAGCGTCTGTCGCCCGTCGACCTTCGGATCGAACGGTTCCTGCAGAGCTACCTCGGTCTTGACGAGGACACCCCGATCCTGCCCCGCCGGACCTTCGTACTCGACCAGCCCGGCCTCGCCCGCGAGATGTCGCTGCCGGCCCACTCGGATTCGTTCGCATCGCCGACGCTCACCTCGTACCGCGTCCACAACGGCGTCCTGCACAATCCCGCCTCCGACAAGCGGACCACCGCTGGCGTCTTCCACATCGCCGAGGGCGGGCTGCCGATCCCCGACGACAAACTGGCGGTTCCGCAGGCGGTGTACGCGAACATGCTCCGCGCCGCGTTCCAGGCCCCCGACAACCTGACCGAACTGCCGTACACCGCCGACGAGGCCGAGCAGGCCCATTGCTGGATGTCGATCTTGCTGCGGCCCCTGGTCTGCCCGTCGGTGGTCGGGTTCACGAACGAGAAGTCGCTGGAGGTACGGTTCTTCGCCCCCGCCACGCTCGTCTCCAACCTCGACTTCGTCGAATCGATCTTCGGCAACGGCGGCGACCCGTACCTCCCGGAAAACGACGCCTCCCTCGACCCCGTCCACTGGACCGGGCACACGGGCTGCGTCATCCTCGCGCCGCACCTGACCAAGCTGACCAAGAAGGAACTCGGCCTGCCGCACGTCTCGCAGGCGACCGCGCGCCAGATCCGCGACGGCATGTGCTGGTCGGCGGACGACGAACTGTACAACGACGGCCGGGCCTTCAAGCTCTGCGCCCGCGACGAGCAGGGCGTCATCGTCACCATGATCGCCGACAACTACTATGGCTACTGCAAGAAGGAAGTCAAGACCTATATCTCCTACTCAGCCAACCTGTTGGGTTCGGCGGAGGAGGAGCACTCCGGCGGCGCGCTGACCTTCCCGAGCTACCGGCTCTCGCCCGTCCACCTCGATGAATCGGCCGACGAGAGCTACTCGCTCGCCGAGGTCGTCGCCCGCAACCCCGACCGGTTCGTCCTGCAGCCGTCGGGGTACGCCGTGGACAAGGAGTACGACGGCATCGTCCTCGTACCCGCCCACACGACGTACGACCTGCCGGGCCGCGAGGTCCGCTGGACGAATCCCAACGGTACGACGGGCCGGCTGAAGCTCAAGGCGCACCAGGCGTACATCGGCCCGAACGGGTACCGCGTCGAACTGAAACCCCTGGAAGCCGACCCGAAACAGTGGAACCTGATCGGGACCGACCCGCGCGGCACCGTCTGTCACAAGCCGGCCACCGTCTCCGGCGGCGGCAAGTCGGAGATCTCGAAGGCGATCTCGGCGGCGTTCATCTACGGCAACGTCTACGTGGCCGATTTCGACCGCGACATGGCCCTCGTCGGCGATGTCCTGGCCCGCGACTACTCGAAACGCTACCGCGACCCCGCCCGGGCCGACCACCGCGGCATCCTCAGCCCCGCGCGGTCGGACGGCTCGGTGATCAAGCTGCTGACGCCCTCGGAGGCGTACACCGACGCGTACAACGCCTGGCTCGAGACGATCCCGCCGCACGTCAAGCAGCTCGTGTACGTTGTCAAGCGGTTTTACGACCCGGCGTGGGGCGACGACTGGCTCGCGCACTTCTCCGTCGGCGTCATCAACGGCCGCCCCGGCAACTCCCTGCGCCTCGACGGGGCGTCGATCCCGGTCAACACGCTGCGGGTCGGCTACGAACCGGACGGGTCGTGGCGGATCTTCGGGCTGCGGTACGATTACTCGCCGTCCATCAAGGTCCAGACCGAGGACGACATCACGGCCTCCGTGGTCGCGCCCGGCGACCTCATCCACAGCGAGGACGGCCGCTCGAAGAAGTACGTCCAGAACTGCGAGCTGCTGTTGTTCCAGCGCCCGGACGACGCGGTGATCCGGGGGTACGACCACCAGGCCGAGGTGGACATCGCCGGGCCGGGGCGGTTCCTCTCCAATTTTGAGCCCCTGACCAGGGATGACGCGCAGGACATGCTGGACGACGCCATCGGGTTCAACCTGTTCACACCCCCGATGCAGAACCTCATCCGCGAGGCCGCGACGACCGCACACCCGACGTTTTTCGTCTCTTCGGCCAACTCCCGCCTCGTCGGCGGTGTACCGAGCAAGAACCCGCGGTACCTGCAGCCCCGGCCCGACCTGGCCAACCCGGTCGCGACGGCGACGGCGGACGTGGCGTCGCGGCTCTTCCACCGCGTGGCCATGGACACCCCGTTCGCGCTGCCGGTCGACGTGGTCGCCGCCGGACGGAGGAACAACGCGCAAGATGGTGTGTTGCCGGCGCTGTGCTGCTACGGCCCGCTGCACTACATGGAGTTGCCCGAGCTGTTCATGGAGTTCATCGCGTCGATGACCGGGAAGTCCCCGTCGACGACGGGCGCCGGGTCGGAGGGCGCGCTCACGAAGGGCCCGTTCAACGCGTTGCCGATGATCTTCGACCTCAACGCGGCGTTCGTCGGCTTCGCGCTGACCGGGTACGACGGGTGGCTCTCGTCGGCCGGGATGATCGGGCCGACCGTCCGGGTCGACCACGACATCTCGCTGCTGGTCCCCGAGCTGTTCTCGCGGATGACGGAGACCGAGCGGGCGGCGAAGAACCTGGTCGCGGCCGGGATGCTGGAGCCACTCACGGACTTCGAGTTGGAGGGCGAGACCGTTTTGGCTTCTCGCCTGGGGTACCGGATCACCGCGCGGTTCGTCGCGAAGTATTTCGGGCGGATGTTCATGCAGCCCGACGTCGTCTTCACCGAGGCGATGCTGCGCCCCGAGACCCAGGACATGCGCCAGTTCGCGGACTCCGTCGAGACCATCACGGCGACCCACGAGCGGGTGGCGAAGGCGTACATCGCCGACGGTACGATCACGTACGCCTGCCCGCCGCTCCGCGCGCTGCTCGAGATCATGGCGGACGGGGTGTCGGCGGAGGGCTGGACGCTCGGCTCGCCCGAGTTCCGGGCGCTGTTCACGGCGGAGGCGGTGCTGGGATCGCCGTGGTACGCGGCGCGGCTCGACGCCAAGCAGGCCATGGATGTCAAGCGGGCCGACTTCTCCCTGGCCTCGCTGGATCACTTCATGGGCCAGGAGCGGAACCAGGAAGTTGTCGAACGGCTGCACCTCGAGCAGCGGCACGAGGAGGTCGAAGCCTGGCATGACCGCTGGTCCTCCCAGCTGTACCGGGAGTACCTGGTCGGGACCCTGGGCGTACAACCGTTGTGACTCCCGGGCCCGAAACAGGGGGACAGGAAACAGGGGGACAGGGCCGCTGTTTCACCCGCTGACAAGGTACGACACGGGATTTAGCCGAAGGCGGTGGTACGTCGGGCAATCGCTTGGGCGAGGGGTTCCACGAGCGGAGTGACGGGTACGACATCCAAGGCGACGACGAGCGCCTCGGCCATGTGGGCGATGGTGTCGCGAGCGGCCAGTTCGGACATCCCCCAGGACTGGGCCTCGGCGATCAGGTGGCGGGCGGCGAGGTAGCGCAAGTGACGCTGCCCGCCAACAGACAGGCCAAAGTCGTCGTACTGGTTGTTGATGTGGTAGACCGGCGTGAGGTCGTACGCTGGCGCGAGTGAGAATGTACCGTCCTGTAACAATAGTGAATAGTTCTTGGCATGGGCGTCCCCATTGCCAATCAGGAGGTTGAAGGTCACCAACCGCAGGAGGCTCGTCCGGAAGGCGCGAGGGTCATCCGTTTCGGCGCCCGGCCCCATGGCGATCCGTTTCAGCCGGCTGGCTTGTTGCGCCGCGGCCGGCCCACCCGGTTCGTACTTCAAACCGGGGCGGATACCCAAGGCTTGGGCAAAGTCCTCTTGGTGGAGTCGCCGGCCATCGGCGCGGTCGTAGCGCTCGACCACGAGCGCCAACCGGTCACCGAACCTGGTGAGGTCAGTCCGCGCGGTGGGGATGCCACACTGAGCTGCAAGGTGCATCGTCCAGTGTTCGTACTCAATGAGGCGGGGAATGGGCGCGTGGGGATCGGCCGGCTCCGGCTTGACAAGGTGTGTCGACATGGCACCAGCGGCGGGCCAGGCCCAACCGCGGTCCGTACGAGTCAACAAAACCTTGCTCTGCACCCCGCCGAGGGAGGCGGTCACGGTCTGGCCAGCCGGTGGCGCAAGGGTGGGCAGGTCGCCCACGATCTGGTTCACCTCGGAGTCGGACAGGTCAACGAGGTGACCGGTTGGCGGTACGTCTTCCGGCGTGAGCTGGACGGCACCCGCGCACTCGCTGCCCAAGTGCGTCAATAGACCGAAGACGTCTCCTGGACGGATGCGATACTTCTGCTCAAGCTGAGTACGCAGCGCGCCTTCGGGCAGCAGGTTGTCGAGGTACGCTTCGAGGGCGGGAGACTCGATCCGGCGACTGGTGAGGGGGAGGGAGTACGACAGCAGGTACGTACCGTTGCCCCACCGCTTGACCGAGTCGGCGGTAAAACGGAGACGGTTCGAACCGTTCCGCAGGTGCTCGACTTCGCCCAGGTGCTCGCCGTGTAGCCAGAGGTTCAGGATGTTTGGCCTCATGAGGGGTCCTCGATCGTGACTCGGGAACCCCGCGGGACAAGCAGAATCTCGTAGCGGGTGGCGGCCAGCAAGTCGACAACGGTGGCTGTTGAGACGGGGTGACCCCGTTCGAGCCGGGAGATGGTGGGCCGGGAGGTCCGGGTCTGCTCCGCGGCGTCCGACTGGCTGAGACCGGTCGTACGCCGGATGTCCGCCAGGGCAGTACCCAGCGTGAGGAGGGTCCGAGCACGGTACCACGGCTGTGTCATATCTGACTCATTCCTGTCGGAAGCGGGGGTGAATCGCTGATGATTCAGCGTCCCACAACCAGCGGGCTGAGTCAAAAACGATGCAGAGCGTGGCCCCGGGGGCGGGCGGTGGCAGAATGGGTACCACACTTAAGGAAGTGCTGGTCGACGCTGTGTTGTCAGCCGGGGGTTCGGATGGCGGCACATGGTCGATCAGCGGTTCCTCTCACACAGGAGTCATCATGCTGACGCATGCGTACGGGTTTACCTCACCGACCTCCCCTTGTCAGCCGCTGGATATCGAGCGGCGGGCTCCGGGACCCACCGACGTACTATTTGACATTGCTTATTGCGGAATTTGCCACTCCGACATTCACACCGCCCGTAGCGAGTGGGGACCGACCCGCTACCCCTGCGTCGTCGGCCACGAGATCACGGGGATCGTGCGGGAGGTGGGTACCGCGGTCACGAAATACCACCCCGGCGACCGGGTCGGCGTCGGGTGCATGGTCAACTCCTGTGGTGACTGCTCGTACTGCGCCCAAGGGCTTGAACAATTCTGTGACAAGGGAATCTGGACGTACAACTCCCAGGACCGCGACGGTACGTGGACCCAGGGCGGCTACTCCCAGGCGATCACGGTCGACGAGCGGTTCGTCTTCCGCATCCCCGATGTCATGCCGCTCGACGCGGCCGCGCCGCTGCTCTGCGCCGGTGTCACGACGTACTCTCCCCTCAAGCGCTGGGTCCAGCCGGGCATGAAGGTCGCGGTCGTCGGCCTCGGCGGGCTCGGGCACGTCGGCGTCCAGATCGCCGCCGCGCTGGGCGCCGAGGTCAGCGTCATCTCGCACACGCTGGCCAAGGCCGCCGACGGGCGCGCATTCGGTGCCGCGAACTACTACGCGACCAGCGAGGAGGGGACGTTCAAGGCGCTGCAGGGACAGTTCGATGTCATTTTGAGTACGGTGTCCTCGACCGCGGACTACACGCACTACATCAACTCGCTCACCAAGACCGGGGTGATCATCAACGTCGGCATGCCCGCCACGCCGATCGACATCTACCTGCGCGCGTTGTCGCCGCGCCGGACTCTCCAGGGGTCGCTCATCGGCGGGTGCGCCGAGACCCAGGAGATGCTCGATTTCTGTGCCGACAAGGGCGTACTCCCGCGCATCGAGACCGTCCCGGCGTCCGGCATCACCGAGGCCTACGACAAGGTGATCCATTCGCAGGTCCGGTACCGGTACGTCATCGACGCGGCCACCATCTGACACCTGGCCAACCGGCCCAGCCAGCGTACTCAGCGTACTCAGCGCCAGAGCAACAGGGCCGTCCCGCCGACAATCCACAACACCACGCCAACAAGGCCGAGGACGAGGCCGGCGGTGGCGGCCCCGCCCTTGGTGGCGCGGCCGTTGTACACGGCCTCACGACCCCGGGTGCCGAGCAGGATGGCGACGATGGCCGGGACGCCGGTGACGAGACCGACGATCCCGCAGACGAGGGCCGCCGTACACACGCCGTTTTTCGCCGTCGAGGTCACTAAGTACCCCGGCCGGGCGGCCGCCGACCCTGGCCCGAGGAGCGGTGCGGGCCGGGCCGGGGGCGCGCTGCTGAGCCCGTCCACCACCTGGTGATCGGCCGGGGGTGCCCAGGTGACGGCCGACGGTGCCGCGGGCCCAACCGGGGCGGCGGGCCAACCGGCGTCCACCGGGCCGGGATGAGCCGGCGCCGTGCTCGCGGCACCCGCGAGTACCTCTGGCCCGCGCGGTGCCAGCCAGGCCTGGGCGGAGACGGCCGGTCCCGCTGGTGCGGACAGCGGTGCCGGGGCCGGAGGCGGTCCGGGGATGAGTGCCGCTGGCGGGGGTGCGAGACGGGCGGCGAACCAGCGGCCGTCCAGTACGGTGGGGAAGGGGTCGGACGTCTGAGGAGCGGGTGGCGTCACCGGGGCGGCCGGGGCGGCCGGGACGGCGGGCTCCGGGGCAGCCGGGGTACCCGCCGGGGCGGCGGCGTCCAGGGCGACCGGCGCGACCGGGGGCTCAGGGGCCCGCGGGGAGACCAGGGCGGGGGATTCCGGCGCGAGCGGTGACTGCGGGGCCGCGGCGAGAAACGGGTTGGCCGGGCTTGGCGGTACGCTGGCACTCGCCATCCGCGTACGATCCAAAAGCGCGGCGGCATCCGGCAGGTCGAAATCACCCATAGTCCGCTCCCCGTTTGCACCGACTAGATATCTGCCCCACGGACTAATCTACCCGTCCCGCCGCCGGAATACCACCCAGCAGATCGGGTAAAGTGGGCCCATGCCGCCGACAACCTCACAACCGCCTTACCACCTGACGATCTCGGGCGATCTGGGCAGTGGCAAGAGTACGGGCGCCCAGTTGATCGCGGCGGCCCTGGACCTGGACGTGTTGAGTACGGGCGACATCCACCGGTCGATCGCCCGCGCGCGGGGCATGTCGGCGCTGGGGGCCAACTACGCCGCGGAGGCGGATCCGACGATTGACGAGCAGATCGATTCCACGACGGTCCGGGTGGCCCGCGAGGCGGCGAAACCCATCGTGTTCGATTCGCGCATGGCGTGGTTCTTCGTCGAGAACGCCCTGCGCGTCCGCCTGGTCGTGGACCCGGCGGTGGCGGCGACGCGGGTGCTGGCACGGGCGGCGACCGATGTCGAGTCGTACACCTCGCTCACCGACGTGGCCACCTCGCTGGCCGAGCGAGCCGAGGTCGAGCTCCGGCGCTACCTTGAGACGTACGGCGTCGACATCGCCGACCTCACGCACTTCGACCTGGTCATCGACACCTCGGAGGCAACGCCTGGGGAAGTGGCGGACGAGATCATCGCCGCCCTGGGACGGCCGCGGCCGGAACGAACCGTGTTGCGGCTGAGCCCGGCCCGGGTCGTACCCCGCCCGGAGGCGGCTCGCGGTGGTGAACTCATGGTCGAGTTTGTCCGCCCGGTGTTTTACGCTGTCGCCGGGGTGGATGAGCTGGCCACCGGCAAGGGGCAACACCTCGTAACCGCCGGGCTGGCGACAACCAATAGGGCTTACGCAATTACACTGACTGACTAAACTAGGTAATGCCTAATCAGTTCAGTATTCCCAATTATTGCTCTTGAATCTACTATCGCGTGGGGCTACACTGATCAACTGTCCGGAAGGATATCTAATTTTCCGGCAGTCTTCGGCAAGCTTTGGGCGCGCGCACGGCGCCTGGAAATGAGGGATTACTAGCATGAGTGCCACTGCAAGTCAGTTCTTCCCGTCCCGGGCGCCGGGGAGCCTGCGTCACACCGGGGTCTCAGCCCGAACGGCGCGGCTGACGCGGATCCGGGTCACCGCCCGCTGGTTAGCCGGCATCACAGCGTTTGTCCTGCTGCTCGGCATGATCGGCGCCACTAACGGCTGGGTCAGTCAGGCCGTGGCGGCGGGTACGCCGACGGCCCGGCTCGTCCAAGTGCTGGGCAAGATGGACAAGTTTTATTCCCAAGCAACCTACGGCAACGCCTCGGACTCGGAGTTCCGGCTCGACTTCGTGATGGAAGTGCCGGCGGGTACCGTGAAAGCGGACGGCTCCGGTCTGTACCTGCGGTACGACTATCAGGGTACCTTCACGGGCACGTACGGCCCGGGGATCCAGGTCGACAACCAGGGCCGGGGCGGCGACTGGATGGACGAGGGCGGTCTGATCACGACGCCGAACCTCGGGGCTGGTGACATCAACCAGCAGTACCGGATTGTGCGCATCGACCACTTCGGCCCGACGGACCGGGTGACGGTCTCGATGCAGGGCGACCTGGGCGGGAACTACGACGTGGCGAGCACGAAGCCCGGGCGAGCGCCGTTCCAGCTCCCGGTGACGATGCAGGCCCGGGTGACTGTGGGTGGCACGTACCAGTACTTCAGCTACCAGTACATGGTGACCGTCTTCGACGTGTCCTCGGGGTACCTGGCCGGATCGCAGCAGAAGGTCTCGGCGATGGTCGGGTGGGACGTCTACTGGTACACCTCAACGGGGAATTCGCAGACCGCGTGGGGGTACGTCATCAACAAGACGAATGCCGTCATCCCGCCACAAAATATGGTGGTTGCCTTTCATTCGCCGTGGTACGACCCGGCGGGCGTGAACCCCGCCACGCAAGCGGGGATGTGCACGGCGACTACGTCGTTCTACTACCAGTGGTTGCGCAGTGACGGCTCCCCGACCTCGCTGACGCCGACCCCGCAGCTCCAGACGATCACGCCGACGAACAACTCCTTTATGGCCCGCATCGCCGAGGGTACGTTGGTGGACATGAGCCCGGCGAGCGCACCGGTGAGTTTCGCGGCCGAGGGCCCGGGTTACTACCGCCTGGTCGCCTGGCCGATCGCGGTCAACCCGACGCTCGGCGATCCGACCGCGTGTACGGATTACTCGTACTACAAGGACTCGGTCGGGAAGCTGGACGCCCAGAACGCGTTCACGGTCGGGTCGGTGTTCTACACCGGCGGCAACATCGCCACCTCGTTGCTGAAGCAGTTCAGCCCGAACCCGATGCCGTTTGGCGGGACGTCGGAAGCGGTGTTCACGCTGAACGCGGGCGAGTCCCGGGTCTCGGGCGTCGGTTTCACGGACACCCTGCCCGCCGACCTGGTCTTCACCGGGATCACCGAGGACACCTGCGGTCTGGCCAACCAGTCGCTCACCCAGGCCGACGTGAACGCCGTGACGGACCCCACCCTGAAGCCGGAGGTCGGCCCGCTGCTCAGCCTGCAGGATCCGGGCAGCGGCGGTACGTACAAAACGCTCAAGCTCCAGGGCGGGGTCGCCTACGACATCCAGAGCGGGGCCGGGGAGGTGTACGGTGCCGTGACGCCGGTCGGCGCGGACTGCGTGATCAAGGCCAGCGTGAAGCACACGGCCGCGATCACCGGCAACTCGGTGTGTAGCTCCGCGACGGCGCCGGCGGCGCAGACCAACGGGGCCGGCAACGTGTCGTACCAGTCCCTGACCACGGTCTTGGGCTTCGATTCCGCGACAAAGACGGCTTTCGGTGACTGCCTCAGCGTCACGCGGCAGTCCGATCTGTCGCCGACCGGGGCGGCGGCCACCGTACCGCCGGGGGCCACGGCGCACCTCTCGACCACCGTGACGAGCGCCGGTCCCTCCGAGATCGACACC
>JAIRVA010000302.1 GCA_031254155.1 Propionibacteriaceae bacterium | reverse complement strand
TACTCGGCGTCGGAGGTGTGCAGCCGCCGCGACCAGTCCACCGACAAGCCGTAACGCCGGAACGACCGCGCCTGCGTCTCGATGTTGGCGTACGTCCACTCCGCCGGGTGGGTACCGTGGGCGATCGCGGCGTTCTCCGCCGGCAGGCCGAACGAGTCCCAGCCGAGGGGGTGGAGGACGTCATAGCCCTGCAGCTTCCAGTACCGCGCCACGATGTCGCCCATAACGAACGCCTCCGCGTGGCCCATGTGGAGGTCGCCTGAGGGGTACGGGAACATGTCGAGGACGTACCGGCGCTCCTTCGTGCCGTCATCAAGGGGGCGGAAGGTCTCGTGCCCGGCCCAGTAAGCCTGCCACTTCTCCTGCGCCACCCTGGCGTCATACTCGGCGGGAGCGGTCTGGTCGCTCACGTCCTCTCCTCTCAGTCCGGTCGGGGCCACGGTGACCCCCCACGTGATTCTACTGCCTCGGCTAGAAGATTAGCCTGCCCTCACTTGTGCGCCGTCCGCGACTTCGGCACGATTGGGCTATGGCAAGTACGGCATCACTTTCGTCGAAACTGAACTGGTTGCGGGCGGGCGTTCTCGGGGCGAACGACGGCATCGTGTCCATCGCGGGCATCGTCATGGGCGTGGCTGGCGCCACCAGCAGTTCGTCCGCGCTGCTCATCGCGGGACTGGCCGGCCTGGTGGCGGGCGCGCTGTCCATGGCGGGCGGCGAGTACGCGTCCGTCTCCAGCCAGAAGGACACCGAACTGGCCGCGGTCAAAGAAGTCAGGGAGCTGCTGGACACCTCCCCCGATGTGGCGTTGCAGGAGCTCGCCGCCTCTTTCGAGGCCCAAGGATTGCACACCGAACTCGCCGCCCAGGTCGCCCAGGATCTCACGAATCACGACGCCGTGGCGGCGGGGACCCAGGCGCGTTTCGGGATCTCCGCCCACGAGCAGACCTCGCCGTGGATGGCAGCGGGCGCGTCTTTTGTCGCCTTCACTGCCGGCGCCGTCATTCCACTGATCATGATGGTTTTCAGCCCGCCCTGGGCGCGGGTGCCCGCCACCATCGTGGCGGTCATGCTCGCGCTCGCGCTGACCGGCTCCGTCTCGGCCTGGCTCGGTCACGCCAACATTCCGCGGGCGGTCCTGCGCAACTGTTTCGTGGGGGCTCTCACAATGAGCATCACCTACTTCGTGGGCAACTTGGTCCACGTCCAGCTATGACGCCACGCCCGCTGGGGTGAGGAGGCCGTCCCTGATCTCGGCCCACAGATCCGGGTGCACCCCCTGCCCGGTGACCGCCAGCAGCAACTGGACGAGCGAGAAGTCGGGGTCGATCCGCTCCGCCTCCTCCAGACAGATGTTCTTCAGTGCCCCATCGCCCGCGATCCAGGCGTTGAGGCCCAGCACCGCGAGCGGTGGGAGGCGGACGGCCAGCGGGGTCCGGGTCAAGACGGCTTTCCAGAAGGCGAGGTGGCGAACAGCGAAATCCCTGGTCGTGACCCGCCACACCGCCTCGCGGGCCAGTGGGAGCGACATCGCCACCGCCACCGCCAGGTAGTCAATGTCGGGGACCGGCCCCCGGCTCCAGTCGGCCATGATGTCGAGCACCATCCGCCCGGCGGCCGCTGGTTCTTCCTCGGGAATGACCTCGAACGCGGCGAGCAGGGCGGCGAGCATGGTGTCCTCCCGCTCGCCGGTGGGCGGCGCGATACCGGCGACGAGCGCGTCCCGGCTCGCCAGGACCGGTCGGGTCTCGCCAAAGGCCCGCGCCACGCGCCCCTTGCGGGGGATGGGCTGCCCCGGCCGGGCGACTGGGTCGTCGACGAACCACCACCGACGGCGGTCGACGATCACGGAGTCGAGTACCACTCCGAGCCCGGCTCGTACCGCCTCCAGAACCGGGCGAACCCGCTCGCGGGGTCCGTACCCCACCAGGAAGTAGCGGGCGTCCCACAGGGGCTGCCCGTCACAGTCGTAGACCAGCCGCTCCAGGACCTGGTCGAGACCACCCGGCGACTCCGTGACCCCGAGGTCCCAGCGGGCGGTCAGATAGACCTGGGCGTCGAGGACGACGATCGCCACGATGGCGTCGGCGGGTTTGAAGCCGAGCAGGAACGGGACAGCTTCGAGCATGTCGGTCGGGGTACGCAGCGTGGCGAGGGGGATACGTGATGATGTCATACCATCCACCATGTCCGCGGCCGACCCCGAAGTGAGGTCGCTGTGGGCAACTTTCCCCATCGAAAACGGTCTGTGGATAACCCCCGCTTCGACAGCACAGCGCCGAAAGTAACACCAATGCTTCTTGAAAGAACCACTGATTTGCGCTGTGCCTCCAACCGCCCAGAACGGCGTCCGCCAGGCGCGCCGGTTGATGACCGGCCTCCCCTTCGGCGTAGTCTTGGTTGCGATGACCATCGACCCGACGCCCACACCGCGGCGGTCTCAATCCGGCTCGCAGGCCGCGGCAGCCGCCACGCCCCGGCGTGCGTACACTCCCCCAGAATCCGACCCGGTGCCCCCGCTCTGGAACGCGCCCGGCGGACCCGAACCCGTGTCCCCGCCCTGGAACGCCACCCCCCCGCCGCGCGATCCCGCCGCCTGGTCCCTCACTGCCCCGCACGCGGACTCGATTGACAACTATAAGCCCAAGAAACCGGCGGGTTGGCTCATCGTCCTCGCGGTCGTGGTGGCTGTGGCCATTGTCGGTGCCATTCTGCTCTGGGCGATCCCGCGCAACTCCGGCGAGTCGCCCCCGGCCACCGCTCCCGTCAGCACGCCCGCCCCTACCCCGACCCGCACTGGCGGTACGGCGTTCTCGAACAGCAACGTCTCCGGCTACTGGAAGATCACCAAGACGACCTGGACCAACCAGGGAGTGACCCTGACCGTCGAGATCACGGTCGACAAGGGTTCGTTGTACTACTCCTTCTACGCCTTCGCCAACACGGACATGACCGAACTCGAGCCGACCCTCGCCGCCCCGACTGACCTCGCGCCGGGGTTCGTCGAGGCGGGCCGGACGCTGACCGGCACGCTGACGTTTGACGTCCCCCGGCAGCCGCTGACCCTCATGATGCAGACCACCAATCTGGAGCAACTCACCGCCCTCCCGGTCACGGCGTAGGGCCGCCTCAGCAGTTCCTCAGTCGTTCTCGACCACAAAACTCCAACTGGCGACCGGATTCGCGCCGTCTGGCGCCCACTGCAGCAGCCCCTCGCCAGTCTTCATGTTGGCCCGGAGGTCGAACGAGACGGTGGCTCCGACTGCGAGTTGGTCCGGCGGTGGCGGTGTGTCCGCTACGAGCGCCAACTGGTACACGTGCCCCACCATATCCCGGGTCCGGAAATGGTCGACGCTGATACCCACCGGTACGGTTCCCCCGGTGAGCGTGACCGTGAACGTGCACACCGTCCACTCGGGCGGGTCGGGCAGCCCGACGCCGGGGACGAGCGGCCCGGCCACGGTGATGAGTACCGTTCCCCCGTCCGGCAGACTGGCCAGCACGCCCAGGCCTTGGGTGGTGAGCGCCGGGGTCGCCTGGCTGCCCGCGAGAACCCGCCCGGGCGTGATGGTCGGTGTTGGCAACCACGTGGGTAACCCGCCGTACGTCTCGGGGGCCTCGTCCGGCACCGTGCACCCCGTGGCGCCAACCAGCAGACCAACGCCGACCAGGAGGACGACGAGCCGGCGTCGCCGACGACTGACAGAAAAATTGATCATAACGCTACCACTTCAGTATCACCAGGAATATGGTAATACTATGACACATAATTCTGGATCCCGGCCGCCGCAACGCCGGTTGATCTTTGGTCTTCTTGCGGCCATCATTGCCAGTGGCGCCGTTGCCACACCAGGGGTCGCCATCGCGGCCCCCGCCACCCCCACTGGGGTACAAATCACGTCGACTGGGCTGACATCCGGCCAGATCAAGCACGTCTGGCTCATCATGCTCGAGAACAAGTCGTACGATGCCACCTTCACGGGCCTCAACAACAACAGCTACCTGTGGAACACCCTGCCAGCCCAGGGCGCCCTGCTGACCGAGTACTACGGCACGGGGCACTACAGCATGGACAACTACATCACGCTGGCCTCGGGGCAGGCCCCCCAGGAGGACATCCAGCAGGACTGCCCAGTGGCCAACACGCCGTTCGGCACCAATGCGGACATTGTCACCACCGGGGCGAACCGCGGGCAACTGAACTCGCCCGCCAACGCGGCGCAGCCGAGCGGCGCCAACGCGCCGAACGGGCAGAACGGGTGCACGTACCCCGATCAGGTACCGACCCTCTTCAACCAACTCGACGCGGCCGGGCTGACCTGGAAGGCCTACATGCAGGACCTCCACAACCAGGCCGGGCGCGAGGACGGGGCCTGCGGCGCACCGGGCAGCGCCGACAACAACCCCTGGACCAATCCCGCGGTTTTGACCCCGACCGCCACCCATCCCCTGCCGACTGGCGTCACCAGTTTCACGGGCGCCCAGGCCAACGACCAGTACGTCGCCAAGCACAATCCCACGTCATGGTTTGCCAGCCTGACCGGCGACGGGACGCCGGGCGCGGCGGGGCTGACAACCCCCGCCCAGGGCGGGACCGATTGCGACGTCAACCACGTCGTGAACCTCGATGACCCGGCGTACGGCCTGTGGAACGACCTCCAGTCGTCCGCGACCACCCCGGCCTTCAACTGGATCACCCCGAACAACTGCAGCGACGCGCACGACGCCGTCTGCAAGGGCAACAACCTGTCGGGCGCTTTCGACGCCGCTGGCCAGCCAGTCTACGGCGATGGTACGACGGCCCCCGATCCGCAGTCGCCCGACCCGACGAACTACACTGGCGGGCTGTACGCGGCGGACCTGTTCCTCTCGTACTACATCCCCATGATCGAAGCCTCCCCGGCCTTCAAGGACGGCGGGCTCATCATCGTCACCTTTGACGAGGCGAATCCGCCGTTCACCTACACCGGGAACAGCTTCAACAATGCTGATGTGTATGGGCCGACGCAGGGGATCGGCGCGGACGCCGCGACCGGCATCGAGGCCGACGCGGCGGGCGAGAACCTGGGCGGCCAGAACGTCCATTACGAGCCGACCGGCCCGAACTCAACGCTCGGAGTGGACGGGAACGGCAACCAGTTGTACCCGGGCCCCGGCAACAACGCGTTCATTGACCGGCCGCCGGTGTGCACACAGACCGAGCCCACCCGTATTCCGGCGAACTGCGTCCCGAACATTGTTCTCGGTGGTTCCGGTACCACGCCGGGTCCCCGGACTGACACCAACAGCAGCAACAACAAGGTGAGCGGCGGGCCAGACTCCGACATCATCATCGACGACGCGGTCATCGCGACCGATGCCGGGCGCAAGGTGATCGCCTCCTCGGGGCCGGACGGGGCAGACCCGATCCCGGCTGACTCGTTTGTCGGGGCCGTCAGCAACACCGGGCCGTTGTTCCCGACCAGTAATACGGGCAAGGTCATCGCCAGCTCGTTCCAGCTTGTCGACCAGGCCGGCAACCCGGTCAGGCCGACCGGAGCCGTGACGAGCCTCACGCTGAGCGGCGAGGGCGCCCCCGGGTACCTGCAAGCCGACCAGACGGCCGACCCGCTGTACGACGCGGTCGACGCGACACCCGGCGGCGGGCGAACCGGCACCGTGTTGATCAGCCCGCTGATCACCCCGGGCACAGTGAGCGACGTCTTCTACAACCACTACAGCCTATTGCGAACGCTGGAGGACATCTTCCAAGTGTCGACCGGTAACGGCGTCAACGCGCTCGCGGCGGGGACGGTGTCCGGCGGCCTGGATGGCCTGGGCCACCTCGGGTTCGCCGCCCAGGCGGGCCTCGCGCCCCTCGGGGCCGATGTCTTCACCAACGCCGGGACCAACGCCGCCGGGAACACGCCAACACCGGCCGGCCCGGCGGCCGACACGGGTGGTACGGTGCAGTCTGACCTCCCCGGCGCAGCGGCCCTGCTCCTCGTGGTGGGACTGGGTCTGGTTGGCATCATTGCCGGGGCGCGAAAGTTGACGCGGGGCTGAAACAGCACCTGACACGGTGAGATGGGGGCGGGTTGCAGAACCCGCCCCCATCTCACGGTTGAGGGGGCACAAGGTACATGAGGTATGAGGCTCAGCGGATCCGGCGGATGATCCACTGGAGGATATCCGCGATGACGTCGTCCTTGTCGTACTCGTTCAGGATCTCGTGCATCAGGCCGGTGTAGATGCGCAGCGACTTGTCCGCCGAGCCGATGTCGCCGTACAGTTCCCGCGAGTCCAGGTTCGACACGAGCCCGTCGGCGGCGCCGTGCAGGATAAGGGCGGGCGCGACGAACGCCGCGGCCTCGCGCTTGAGATACGCGACTCCGTCCGCCCACGTGTTGATGAGCCCGACGGACATCTGCTTCTCGACCAACGGGTCCTGGAGGTACGCCTCGGCGACGGCCGGGTCGGAGCACACCCCGGCCCCCAGTTCGTTGGGCAGGTACGTCAGAGGCGGCGCCGCGAGAGGTAGCGGGCCGGCTAGCTGGAGGTTGTACCGGCTCAGTGCGCCGGTGAGGATCACCCCAGCGGGCTTCTCGGGGTACTTGGTCGCGAACAGGGTGGCCGCGTACCCGCCCATCGAGTGCCCGAGGACGAACACCGGCAGCCCTGGCACCGCCACCCGGGCGTACTCGAACGCCACGTTGGTATCGTCGACGATCTCGTTGAAATCCGCATAGAACACCCGTTGGCCGCCGGAGCGCCCGTGCCCGCGGTGATCGAAGCGGAACACCGCGATGTGCTGGGCGACCAGCCGCGACGCGACGTAGTCGTACCGTCCCAGGTGCTCGCACAAACCGTGGACGATCACCACGAGCGCCCGCGGCCGGCTTGGTACCTCGAGCACACCGAACAACGCCGTACCGTCAAAACTAGTAAAGCTAACTTCCTGGCTCATGATTGTTCCTTCCCGTTCCCGCCCCAACACCGTCGTCGGCATTGTGTGACCAGCCTATCCCCGCCGGGAGGCTCTTCGTCCCCACGTACGAGGGAGAAGGGTGCGCTCGCCACGCGCGGCCACGACACGCCGGGCGGGTACCACGACACGGCCTCACGTGCGGTACGGTTACCTACGCAACCGTAAGTTACGTCACCGTAAGGAGCACCTATGGACTACACCGCGTTCTACCAGCCCGGCGTACCAGCGACGATCACTCCCCCGACAGACTCCCTGTCGGACATGTTTGACCGGGCTGTCGGCCAGGCCAAGAACCGGGTCGCCCTCGACTTCTTCGGCCGTACGACGACGTACAGTTCTCTCGGCCACCAGGTCGCCCGGGCGGCGGAGGGCCTGCGCCAACTGGGGGTCGTCGCCGGCGACCGCGTCGCCCTCATCCTGCCCAACTGCCCCCAGCACATCATCGCCTTCTACGCGGTTCTACGCCTGGGTGCCGTCGTCGTCGAACACAACCCGCTCTACACGGCCCGCGAGCTGCGGCACATGTTCGAGGATCACGCCGCCCGGGTCGTGATCGCCTGGGACGTCGCTGTCGACAAGCTCCGCCAGCAGCCCGATGACATCGAACTCGACCACATCGTCTCGGTCAACCTGTTGACCGAGTTCCCCGCCCTCAAACGGTTCGCCCTCCACCTCCCCCTGCCCGGGCTCCGGGCCAAGCGCCGCCAGCTCACGATGAAGGCCCGTCGTACCCTCCCCTGGGAAAAACTGCTGCACAACAAGGGGTTACGCCCATCCCACCCGCGGCCGCGGGTCGGCGATGTCGCCGTCATCCAGTACACCTCGGGCACCACCAGCGTGCCGAAGGGCGCCATCCTCACCCACCGGAATCTCTACTCGAACGCCCTCCAGGGCGAGGCGTGGATGCACAACGCCCAGCTTGGCAAAGAGAATTTGTACGCGGTCTTGCCGTTCTTCCACGTCTTCGGGCTCACGGTGTGCGTCACGTACGCCATCCTCACCCAGGCCCGGATCCATCTCTTCCCCACCTTCGACGTGGGCCTCGTCCTCGCCGCCGCCAAGAAGTCGCCGCCGACCGTGCTCTGCGCCGTACCACCCATCTTCGACACCCTCGCCCGCGAAGCCCCGAAGCGTAAGGTTGTCTTCACGTCGGCCCACCTGTGCATCTCGGGCGCGATGGCGCTGCCCGCCTCCACCATCGAGGCGTGGGAGGCGCTGACCGGGTGGCCCATCGTCGAGGGGTACGGGATGACGGAGTCGTCCCCCATCACCCTCGGCAACCCGATCCACACGACGCGCAAGCCGGGTACCGTCGGGCTCCCCTTCCCCTCCACCGAGATCAAGGTGGTCGATCCCGACCACCCCGCGACCGTGGTCCGCCAGGGCGAACGCGGCGAGTTGCTGGTCCGGGGTCCCCAGGTGTTCCAGGGGTACTGGAACAACCCGGCGGAAACGGCCCGCACCCTCTCGGCGGACGGCTGGCTCGCGACCGGTGACATTGTCACCCAGGACTCGGACGGCTTCGTCACCATCGTCGACCGCAAAAAGGAACTCATCATCACCTCCGGCTTCAACGTCGCCCCGACCGAGGTCGAGTCCGTTCTCAAGGCCCACCCGGACATCGCCGACGCGGTGGTGGTCGGCCTGCCGCACGGCCACTCGGGCGAGGAGGTCGTCGCCGCGGTCACGCTCGATCCCGGTTGTGAACTGGATGTCCGCGAAGCCCGGGCCTTCTGCCGGGCGCGGCTCGCCGCCTACAAGGTGCCGCGGCGCCTGTTCGTGGTCGAAGCCCTGCCAAAATCGCTGCTGGGCAAGGCCCTGCGCCGCGAGGTACGCGAGCAACTCCTCGCGGAATGAGGACACGGTCGTTAACAAATGGTGCAAGTGGCGGCTTCGGGGCGGGATGCCTGGTAAGGCGGAGTGCCCTAAGGCGTAGCAGAGCCACGCCGGAGCGGCCGACAACGCCATCAGGCGCCCGATCCCGGAAACGACACGCGACAGTCATTAACAACCG
>JAIRVA010000237.1 GCA_031254155.1 Propionibacteriaceae bacterium | reverse complement strand
GAGCAGTCCCGCCCCCCAGGGCGCGTCCCCCATCGTCTCGTGGGTGTCGGCGAGCAGGCGCGCCGTCGTCTCGGGCGTGGACATGCCGATGGTGAGCATCGGCAGCGCGCCAGCGGCCGCGACGGCGGCCAGGAACGCCGGGGTGTCCGACACCCGGGCCATCGGCCCCTGGACAAGCGGGTACGTCACCCCCAGCTCGCGGGCGAGCGGCGAGTGGGCTCGCAGCGCCGGGGTGTGCTTGGCCTGGCGCAGGTGCCCGTACGCCGCCTCGCGGATGGCGGCGAGCACAACGTCGAGCCGGCCGTACCGCCCCAGGAACTCGGACGCCAGCGCGATGTCCTGGCCGAGCGGGATGAGATGCCGCTCGGGGTCGAGCCCGCCGAAGAACGGCTCCAGTGGCGCGTCCGCCGCGGGCTTGGGCATCGTCGGCCACCGCAGGACGCGCCGACCGCGGATGAGGGTGGTCTCGCCGCCGCTCAGCCGGCCGAGCTGGGCCTTGAACTCGGCCGGGGCGTCGCACTCCGGCAGCAGGGCGATCTGGGAGTCGAAGTGGACCCCGGCGGCGCCCAGGGCGAGGTACGCCGCGGCGGTGTGGACGCCCACGCCACCGTGGACGAACACCCGGACCGGCCGCTCTCCCGCCAGACCGAGGACGCGTTGGAAGAGCACGAAGGTCGATTCGTCGCCCACCCGGCCCGCGGCATCGTTGCCTTTGACCGCGATGGCGGCGCCCGCGCCGAGCGCCGCCTCGGCATCGGGGAGGTTCGTCACCTGCCACACCCGCTCCGCGCCCGGGGGTACGGCGGAGTCATCGGTGCCCCAGGGCAGCAGCACGCGGGTCACCTGGTCCGGGATGACGAGTCCGGCGGGGTTGCCGGTGACGGCCAGGCCGAACGGCTGGCGGGTCCGGCGGACGAGCTCCGTGAGGGCGGCCTGGGCGGTGGCAAGATCGCGTCCGCAGTGGAGGTACGGGTACCCGCCAGCCCGCAACGTCTCGAGCACTAATCTGACATCAGGCAGCTCAAACGGCGTGACAACACACACATCGGCACGCAACGAAGCAGGCGGAAGACAATCATGATAGAACATTCACTAATAACCCCACGTAAAACCCAGTTAATCCCCATTTGCCTTTCCATCGCCCGCCCCCGGTCTGTATCGCAAAGAGGCTTTTACTTTTCCTCTTGGGTCATACTAGCGCCCCGATTACACTTTACGAAATCGTGCGGGAATCACATAAACCCGGCCGTGCCTCATGTATACCCTTATTGGTCATTGCATAGCTGGCAGGTCATCCCGGCGGCGATAGTAGCCCAGCGTGACGACCGCGCCGAGCGCGAGGACACTGACAGTCAGAACGAACGGCAAGCTGCGGGAGAGCCCCGACAGCACGCCACCGATCCAGCCGAACGGCGACACACAGAGCATAATCAGCGTCCGCTGCACCGCCATGACGCGGGACCGCTCCAGCCGGTCGACGTGCAGCGCCACGAGCGACTCGGCGAGCATGGCCAGCAGGCCGATACCGAACCCGTCAAAGACCAGCGAGGTGCTCAGGAGAAGGTACGTTGCCGTCCCCGCCCCGCCCGTCGGGCCGGGGATGGTGGCGAGGATCGCCTGGCCCACGACGTACGCCCCGAAACCGACGAGCAGGGGCTTCTTCAGGTTGGTGGAGGTGGTGATCCGGGGGACGACGGTGAAGAGGAAGACCATCGCGATCACCGACCGGCCCATGGCAAAGATCGGCAACAACGGGTCGGGGACCAGCAGCTTCTTCGACACGAGCACCTGCCAGAAGGTCGTGTTGACCGAACTCGTCGCGCCGACGATGATGGAGATGACAAGGGAGAAGATCGTTCCCGGCGAACGGACGATCAACCGGACCACCTGGCCGTACCCCGCCATCAGCGCCCAGATCGAATGACCCTTCGTCTCGGCCATCCGTTGTACCCCCATCTCGGTCTCGTGCGACCACACGTACAACCAGATGAGCTTCACCACCATGACGACGAAGGCGTTGACGTACAGGATCCGTACCGCCGGCACGAGCGAATACTGCGCGACGAGGACAGACGCGATGGGCGCGAAAATGGCCGACATCTGGCCGGCGACGATGACGAGCGAATAGATGCTCGTGATCTGGTCCCGCCGGGCGTCTTCCACCATCAGACAGTCCCAGGAGTTCTGCGTCACCTGCAGCACGCCGTTGATGACCGAGGCGCCGAGAAACATCCCGAAGGCCCACCGCGCGCCGACGAGCGAGGCGGCGAACCAGACCACACAGGGTACACACCACGCCAGGAAGTCGAACACCGCCGTGGTGAGCCGCCGCCCCAATTTGTCGGTGATAACACCCCCGAGCAGGCCGAACACCACCTGGGACAACATACCGATCGTGGTGATGAAACCCAGTTGGACGTCGCGGATCCCGAGGGCCAGCATGTACACCGAGGCGTACGGCAGGCACAGGTTCATCGACAACCCCCACAGGGGTTCGGTGTAGACACAGGCCCGCGGGTTGCCCCGCAGGTGGAGAGCCGCGACAAGGAGTGGGTTACGCACCGCTTTAGGCTACGGCATCCCAGCCCCGCTTGACGTTGTCCGTAATTGTTTCGTCGCACAGCGCCCCGATCTGGCCCAATTCATCCGAAACTTTCACCGCCCGCCGGCCCCGCCTGCCCTGGTGTCCGGGCGCAGGAAGACAAATGGCCTCCGACACGCCAGAATAGGAGGGATGGTTGATCAGTTTGGCAGAACTGGGCGTGTACCGCACAGTCCAGGCGACGCTCCGGAGCGCTACGTCCGGG
>JAIRVA010000223.1 GCA_031254155.1 Propionibacteriaceae bacterium | reverse complement strand
GGCGTCCCTTCGTGCTTTGACAAGCCAAATCAATCCCGCCGAGGTCCTCGGGATCGGGTTGTCCGGGCAGTCGTGGAGCGCCGTACCCGTGGACAAGACGGGGGAGGTTCTCGCCAACACCCCGATCTGGATGGACACCTCCGCGGCCCCGCTCTGCCGCGAGCTCGCCGACGCCATCGACCCCGCCCGCCTGCTCGCGATCTGCGGCAACCCGCTGCAGCCCGCGTACTCCACCCCCAAAATCGCCCAGTTTGCCCGCACGCAGCCCGGCCTCTACCGCGACACGGCCTGGTTCCTCCAGTCCAACTCGTTCATCGGGCTGCGGCTGACCAGGGTAGTCAGCCAGGACCAATGTCAGTCGTTCGGCCTGCACGTCTTCGACACGATGACGGGGGAGTACGACCAGGGCGTCGCCGACGCCCTGGGCATCGACCTCGCCAAACTGCCCCAGCCGGTCGCCTGTCACGAGGTGATCGGGCAGGTGACCCCCGACGCGGCGGCGGCCACGGGTCTGGCCGTCAGGACGCCCGTCGTGGCCGGCGGTCTCGACGCCGCTTGTGCGACCCTCGGCGTCGGCGTCTGGCGGCCGGGCGAAGCGCAGGAACAGGGCGGCCAGGCCGGCGGGATGTCGCTGGTGACCGACCGACCGGTCGCCGATGCCCGCCTGATCCTCTCCCGCCACGTCGTGCCGGGGACCTGGCTGTTGCAGGGGGGTACGGTGGCGGGCGGGGCCAGCCTCCAGTGGGCCTGTGAACAAATTGGCTGCCCAGACCTCGATTTTGCCCAGATCAGCACCCTCGCGGCGACGGTGGCGCCGGGGTCCGGCGGCGTCTGGTACCTCCCGTACCTCGCCGGCGAACGCAGCCCCCTGTGGGACCCGGCGGCCTGCGGCGTCTTCTTCGGCCTGCGGCTCACGACCACGCGGGCCGCGCTGTTCCGGGCCGTCATGGAGGGGGTCGCGTACTCCCTGCTCGACAACCTGACTGTCGCCGCGGCGGCGGGGGCCCCCTGCCGCGAGCTGACGACCTCGGGCGGGGCGGCCCAATCGGCGGTGTGGACGGGGATCAAGGCCGACATCACCGGTTGCCGGATCCACGTCCCCGCGACCGACCAGGCCAGTACCTTCGGGGCGGCGCTTCTCGCCGGCGTCGGCGTCGGCGCGTACCCCGCCTTCGCGGAGGCCGTCCGCGTCATCCCGCCCGCCGTGCGCACCCACGTCCCCGCCTCCCGCGCGGTCTACACGGCCGGGTTCGGCGTCTACCGCGAGCTGTACCACCAGCTCAAACCCCTGATGGCTGCCACGGCCGCTGCGGCCGCGACCGCCACTGACACGAAAGGATCGTCATGCTAGCCGCCGTTCTCCACGGTCCGGGCGACCTCCGCTACGAAGAGTGCCCCGCCCCCGCCCCCGGCCCCGGCGAGGTTCTCATCGCCGTCCGCGCGACCGGGGTCTGCGGCTCGGACATCCCGCGCGTCCTCGGCGGCGCGGCCCACTTCTACCCGCTCATCCTCGGGCACGAGTTCGCGGGCGTCGTCGCGGAGCTCGGCCCAGGCGCCACGGGCGTCAGCGTCGGCGACCGGGTGGCCGTCGCACCGCTCGTCCCCTGCCACACCTGCCCGCAGTGCCAGCGCGGGCGGTACTCAATGTGCCCGCACTACCGTTTCATCGGGTCGTCGCGGCACGGCGGCCTGGCCCAGTACGCCGCCGTACCGGCGATCAACTGCGTCCGGCTCGACGACTCGGTCAGCTTCGCCCAGGCGGCCATGATCGAGCCGTCCACCGTCGCGCTGCACGGGTTGCGCGTCGGGGGCTACCGGGGCGGCGGGCGGGTCGCGATTCTGGGGGGCGGTACGGTGGGGTTGTACGCGGCCCAGTGGGCCCGCATCCTCGGGGCCAAGACCGTCACCGTGATCGACGTGGCGGCCCACCGGCTTGAGGTGGCGCGCTTGTTCGGCGCCGACAACGTACTGGACTCACGTACCCCTGGCCTCACGGACGCCGTTTCCGAGCTGACAAGCGGCGATGGGTTCGACCACGTCTTCGAGACCGCCGGGGCGGTCGCCACCCAGAACCTCGCGCTGGAACTCGTGGGCCGGGGCGGCGCGATCACGCTCATCGGCAACGCCCATGCCGACCCGGCCTTCCCCGCCGCCCGGTTCGAACTGTTGAACCGCAAGGAGGTCACGCTGACCGCGTCGTGGATGTCGTACTCGGCCCCGTTCCCGGGCGTCGAGTGGTCCGACACCGCGTTTTACTCCGCGACCGGGGCGCTGCGCTGGTCGCCCGACCTGTTGCACGAGGGTACGGGCCGGCCGCTGGCCGAGGCGCCCGCGGCGTTCCAGCTGTTCGCCAACGGGGGCGTTAACGGCAAATTGCTCTTTGTACAGGACGAGACGTGACCGTCCCGGCCACCGGTCCGGTCACCACTCCGGGCACCCAGAGCGCGGCGACCACCCCCCGGATCGTCACGATCACGCTGAACGCGGCGATCGACAAGCGCCTGACGGTCGACGCCGTGGTCCCGCACACGGTGATGCGCGCCCACACCGCCGAGTACAGCCCCGGCGGCAAGGGTCTGAACGTCGCCCGCGTGGCCTACCACCTGTTGTCCCCCTGCCTCCCCCTCCGGCAGAGTGAGACAGAGGTACGGTCTCCCGGCTTCGCGGGGGAGTCGGTACCATCACCGGTCGTCGCGAGCGGGTTCCTGGCGGGCCACGCCGGCCGGTACATCGCGGAGCGGCTCGAACCGGGTATCGGCCAGGCGTTCGTCTGGGTCGCCGGCGAATCCCGCAGTTGCGTCAACCTGATCGACGCGGCGGGGGTCTCCACCGAGTTCCTGGAACCGGGGATCACGGTGGGCGAGCCCGACCTGCTACAACTAGAAACGGTGGTCGCCGAGTTGTCGGGGCGGGGTACGACGGTGGTGTTCTCCGGCTCGCTCCCGGATGGCTGCCCCGCCGACACGTACGCCCGGCTCGTCACCGTCGCCAAACGGGAAGGTGCTCTGACAGCGCTCGACACCTCGGGCGAGCCGTTGCGGCTGGCCCTCGCCGCCCAACCAGACTTCATCAAGCCGAACGCCGAGGAGGTCACCCAACTGACCGGTCGTACCCCCACTGACCCGGCCTCGGCGGCCCAGGTCGCGGCCGGACTGCGGGCCGAGACCGGGATCGCCGCCGTCGCCCTGTCCCTCGGCGCGCTGGGTGCCGTCCTCGCCGGACCCGACGGGCTGTGGCACGCCGCACCGCCGCCCGTGACCGCGGTCAACACCGTCGGCTGCGGCGACGCCTTCGTCGCCGGGTTCGTGACCGCCTGGTCGGGCGGCCCGGCCCGGCTGGCCCTGGTCCAAGCCGTGGAGGTCGCGACCGCCGCCGCGATGTCCCCCACGACCGGCTCGTTCCGCGCCGCCGACCGGGACGCCGTCCGCCGGCCGGGCGTCCGACTAGCCGCTATGCTAGGTTCAACAAAGGAGTACGGATGATCCGGCTGATATTTATCGCCTTCATCGTGGTGTTTCTGGTCATCCTGGGGGTCATCATCTGGACTCTCGCCACGGCCATCTCCCAGCGCGTCCGCAGCGGGTCCGCGCCGGTTCTGACCGTTCGCGCGCGCGTGGTGGCGAAGCGGCTGGCCGTGGTGGGTGCCAACGTCGCCAACACCTTCTACTACACCACCTTCGAGGTCGACAGCGGCAGCCGCATGGAGCTGCGCGTTGACCCACCCACGTACGGCCAACTTGCCGAGGGCGATGTCGGCGGCCTGACGTTCCAAGGTACGCA
>JAIRVA010000132.1 GCA_031254155.1 Propionibacteriaceae bacterium | reverse complement strand
CCCGCCTCACCGCAATCCGGCAGGGACTCATCGGCGAGATCACGGAGGTCCAAGTGTCGGCCCTCCCGGCTTCCCCCGCTGTGGCGCTCATCCGGGCCTGTCTGCGGGTGGCTGCCGGTACGCCGGCGGTGATCCGGGCCCACGCCTTCCCCGTCGGGAGCCGGCCGGGCGCCGACCCGACCGCCACCCTGGCCTCCGTCGACTTCGGGGAGGGCCGCTGCGGGATCTACGACTGCGCCCGGCCCCACTCCCGGGTCCGGTCCGGACGACTGCTGATCCGGGGCGGGCGGGGTGAGATCGACGGCAACCAGGTGGTACGCCTGATCCCGTTCGCCCACACCGGTACCGGTACCGAGTCGCCCCTGGCCAGCCGGCCGGCGACCCCCCACCTCATCACCACCACGTACCTCCGGCGCCACACCGACCCGGACCAGATCACCCTCGGCGGCGAGGTGCTGTGGCGCAACCCGTGGCCCGGCGAGCGGTGGAACGACGCCGAACTGGCCAGCGCCGAGACCCTCACCCGGCTGACCGGGTGGTTGCGGGGCGACGGACCCGGGCCGTACCCCTTGGCGGAGGCACTGTACGACGCCCGGCTGGGGCTGGCCATCGCCGAGGCCCCCGACCGGGAGCACGCGGTCGACGTGGTGTGACGCCGCCCGCCGGTACCGGTGGCGCGGCTGGTCGCGTACCCTTGAGGACGTGAAGTTTCTTGGCCCCACCCCGGCGTACGATCTGACCTACGACGACGTGTTCATGGTTCCCCGGCGCTCCGCCGTCCCCTCCCGGCTCGACGCGGACGTGACCTCAACCGACGGTCTCGCCCTGCCGACCCCCCTTGTCGCGGCCAATATGACCGCCGTCACGGGCCGGCGGATGGCGGAAACCATCGCCCGGCGCGGCGGGCTCGGCATCATTCCCCAGGACATCCCGGCCGATGTCGTCGCCTCGACGCTCGCCCGGATCAAGGCGGCCCACCCGGTGTACGACACGGCGGTGACGGTCACGCCGACGGACACGGTGGGTACGGCGCTGGCGCTGCTGCCGAAGCGGGCCCACCGCACCGTCGTGGTGGTCGAGGAGGGGCGCCCCGTTGGTACCCTCACCCCCGCCGCCTGCGAGAGTGTCGACCGGTTCACCCAGGCCCGCGACGCCATGAAAAACGACCTGACCCTCGTCCCCGCGGGCACCGAACCGACCGCTGTGTTCGAGCGGCTGCGCGGCTCCAGCCACCCGCTCGCCCTCGCGGTCGACGCTGACGGACGGCTCGTCGGGGTCATGACGGAAAAGGGGGCCCTGCGCTCGACCCTGTACGCCCCCGCGCTCGACGGCGCGGGCCGCCTGCGGGTCGGCGTCGCGGTTGGCATCTCCGGCGACGCGGCCCGCCACGCGCAGGCGGCGGTGGAGGCCGGGGCCGACGTCATCGTGCTCGACACCGCCCACGGCCACCAGGACCGCATGGTGACGACCGTGGCGCAGGTCCGCGAGTTGCTGGATTCGCTGATCACCCCGCTGGGCCGGCGGGTGGCGCTCGTCGCGGGTAACGTGGTGACCGCGGAGGGCGTGGCGGACCTCGTGGCCGCCGGGGCGGACATCGTCAAGGTGGGTGTCGGCCCCGGTGCGATGTGCACCACCCGGATGCAGACTGGCGTCGGCCGCCCGCAGTTCTCGGCCGTTCTCGAGTGTGCGGAGACCGCACGTGACCTGGGCGCAGCGGTCTGGGCGGACGGCGGGGTCCGACATCCCCGCGACGTCGCTCTGGCGCTGGCGGCCGGGGCCGGCGCGGTGATGATCGGCTCGTGGTTCGCGGGGACGTACGAGTCCCCCGGCGACCTCACCACCACCGCCGACGGGCAGGTGTATAAGGAGTCGTTCGGTATGGCCTCCGCCCGCGCGGTCCGGGCGCGGACCAAGTCCCGCTCGGCGTTCGACCGGGCGCGGGCGGCGCTGTTCGAGGAAGGCATCTCGTCGGCCCGCATGTTCCTCGACCCCGCCCGCCCCGGCGTGGAAGACCTCGTCGACTTCATCATGTCGGGGGTCCGGAGTTCGTGTACGTACGCCGGTGCCGCGACCCTCGCCGCCTTCGCCGCCCACGCCTGTGTGGGGGTCCAGTCGCGGTCAGGGTACGACGAGGGCCGGCCGCTCCACACCAGTTGGTGAGCACCAACTCGTTCCCATTCGCTTCTAGACTCTGAAGGAATAGTCGCGTTCTATGTGAAAATTCTTCACAAAATCCCCTTATATGTTATGGTAGCTCCTATCGAGAGAAGGGACTTGACATGCTCTTGAGTTTCAGTGTCGAGAACTACCTATCTATCAGAGATCGTCAGACACTCGACCTGAGGCGAGTCGGCGACGGTACGGTGAGTCGCCTCGCCATTGATGGCGAACCAGCCGGTGCTGTGGCTACCCCGGTGGCGGTGATCTGTGGTGCGAACGCGTCCGGGAAGTCGAACCTCCTTGACGCTATGGATTACGTGCAGTGGCTCGTCCGCAATTCAGCGCGGCGTGAGGCAGGCGATCCGCTGCCAACACGTCCGTTCCTCTTGGACGCTGAATCGAAAGACCGACCATTTGCCTGTTCATTTCGCTTCATGACCGCGGGACGTGAGTTCAGTTACGCATTCTCACTTCACAACGGGCGTGTGACTGGTGAAGAACTGCGGGAGACAACACAAGGCACTGTCAGGCGATCAACGAGAACCCTGTTCTCCCGTCAGACGGACGGTAACACCGCAAATGTCACCACCTCGGAGGCGCTTCGGGGGCCGAAAAAGGCGATCATCGCCGCCACTCGGCCCAACTCGCTCTTCTTGTCGAAAGCGGCTCAGGAGAACTTTGCGCCACTGCTA
>JAIRVA010000096.1 GCA_031254155.1 Propionibacteriaceae bacterium | reverse complement strand
CCGACAACCCCACACCCCAGCCCCCAGACACCACACCCACAAGACCAACCCAATTTCTAGAGGTCCCCTGAAGTCTTTCCCGCCTGATGTCCGTGCGTACACGTCTGTGCTGCACCTGGAAGCGAGCGCCCCTCCCCCGGGGGAGGATGTGCCGGACACACGTGGCCCGTGGCGGTTCTTGCTGTGGCTGCTGGGGCGGCAGAAGGGCCTGATCGCCATCAACGCCCTCCTCATCGCGGTGTGGTTCCTGCCGGGGAGCCTGAACCCGTACATCCTGGGCCGCGTCGTTGACGCCGGGATCGTCGCGGGCGACTGGCCGACGACGCTCGCCTGGACGGCGTTGATGGTGGCCGTGATCCTGGTCGGGGTGGCGGCCAACACCATCTCCTCCACCGTGGGAGTCGCGTCGTGGCTAGCCGCCATGTTCCGGGTCACGAAGCTGGTCGCGCGGAAGGTCGGGCAGATGTCCCACGTCGTGACCCGGCGCGTACCGGCGGGCGAGATGCTGTCGGTGGCGATGTCGGATTCGGACACGTTCGGCGCCGTGGGCGAGGTCGGCGGGCGTCTGATCGCGGCCGTCGCGTCGTTCGTCTTCGTGGCGGTCATGGTCCTGCGGGAGGACCTGCCGCTGGGGTTGCTTGTCCTCATCGCGACTCCCATGATTGTGCTTGTCACGACGCCTTTGCTGCGGCCGCTGCAGCGGGCGCAGATGGTTGAGCGCGAGCGGTCCTCGAAGCTCACGGGCCTGGCGGTCGACATCGTCTCGGGCCTGCGGATCCTGCGCGGGATCGGCGGCGAGCGGACCTTCGGTGACAATTACGCGCGTCAGTCCCAGTCGGTGAAGCGGGCGGGAGTACGGACGGGTACGTGGTGGGCGACCGTCGACTCGACCGGTGTCATCACCACGGGGGCACTCCTCGTGGGGCTCACCTGGTTCGGCCTCCGCGAGATGATGCAGGGTGACCTGACGGTCGGACAGCTGGTGGGTTTCTTCGGGTACGCGATCTTTCTGCAGCGGCCGGTACAGGTGTTCTTCGACTCGTTCCAGCGGTGGACGGCGGCGCTCGTGTCGGCTACGAAGACGATTGGGTTGTTGTCGCAAGAGCCACCGTGGCGC
Source organism: Propionibacteriaceae bacterium (assembly GCA_031254155.1). Taxonomy (GTDB): domain Bacteria; phylum Actinomycetota; class Actinomycetes; order Propionibacteriales; family Propionibacteriaceae; genus WQYJ01. The sequence continues at coordinate 1,983 of JAIRVA010000096.1, read as the reverse complement.
GCCCGTACTCCCACCGGCACGCCTGCCCCGGGCGAGCTCGTCGATCGGGCGTCGGGGTTCACCGCCCGCCCCGGGCAGTTCACCATCATCGTGTCCGCCGTACCGGACGACTCGGCCGGCCTGGCCGACCGCCTCGGCCGCTACCTGCCCGCCGACCTGGAGCGCCTGGAACTCGGCGTGTCGCAGGAACTGAAGGGGGCGGCCGAGCGGGCGGAGTGGGAGAAGCGGGCCGAGGCGCGGGCCCGCCAGGTCCGCCAGGACGAGACCCTGGCGGCCGGCGACTGGGGGGTCACGCTGGACGGCGTCGACCTGGCGCACGTGGATCTGGCCGAGGTCCGCCGGCGGATCGTGGTGAGCGACGCCGCGGCGGTGGTGTTCGCGGGGACGCTCCAAGCCCTGGTCGATCCCCACGCGAACCACACCCGCGAGCAGGCGGAGCAGGCACTGTGGGCCGCCTCGGCGGAGGATGTGTGGGACGCGTTCGCCGACGGCTGGCAGGGGCGGATCGACGAGAAGGGGCGCGGCCTGTCGGGTGGCCAGCGCCAGCGGATGGTGCTCACGCGCGCGCTCCTGCTCGACCCCGAGGTGCTCATTCTGGTCGAGCCGACCTCGGCGGTCGACGCCCACACGGAGGCCCGGATCGCCGAGCGGCTGCCCGGTTACCGGTCGGGCCGGACCACCGTCATGACCACCCTCTCGCCGCTCTGGCTCCGGCACGCGGACCAGGTGGCCTTCCTGGAAGCCGGGCGGGTTGTCGCGCAGGGTACGCACGCCGAGTTGCTGGCGACGTGTCCCGCGTACCGGAGCGCCGTCCGCCGGGACGTGGCGGGGGTGACGCATGGCTGACGAGTTGTTCGAGGGTTCCGTCGACACCTGGGCGGATCACCCGGGGTACGAGAGTCCCGTACCGGATCACCTTCTCGACGCGGACAAACTCCCCGTGTGGCAGCTGATAAGAGGTTTTGCTGGCCGCCACCGGACCCGCCGGGTGTTGGCCCAGGAGACGTACGCCGCTTCGCGGAACCCGGCCCGCGGGCTGCCCATCGCGGAAAACTCGACCGTCGCGCGGTTCCTTCGCCGGATGATCCGTGACCGACGGGCGGTCGTCGTCGGTCTTATCGTCGCCAATTCGCTGGCCGCCGTCGCGGGGGCGGTCGTGCCTCAGGTGCTCGGCAACCTGGTCGACCGGGTGACCGCGGACCCGCGGGTGGAGCTGTTGCCGGTCGTCACGGAGATCTCGCTCGCGGTCATGGGCATCATCGTCCTCCAGGGTGTCTTGACCTTCACGGCCCGGCGGCTGGCGACGGTCTTCGGGCAGGACATGATCGCGGCGGCCAGGGAGTACGTCGTCCGGGCCATTCTGAAGCTGCCGCTGTCGAAAGTCGAAACGGCGTCGACCGGCGACCTCGTGACACGGGTGACGCGCGACGTGGGCGCGATGGGGGCGATGGTCCGGTGGGCGATGCCGACCTTCGTCATCGGCGCGGTGACCCTGGTGTTCACCGTGGCCGGAATGGTCACGAACTCGTGGCTGTTGGCGTTGCCCCTGGTGGCGACGGCCCTGATCGTGGGGCTCGCGATGCGGTCGTACTTCCGCTGGGCCCCGGCGGGCTACATCGCGGAGGGGGCGTCGTACTCCCGCCTCAACACCTCGCTCACCGAGACCGTCGAGGGCGCGCGGAGCGTCGAGGCCCTGGGTCTCAAGGAGCGGCGGATCGCGCTGACCGATCACGACATTGAGGTGTCGAGCCAGTTCGAGCGGTACACGATGGCGTTGCGCGCGCGCCTGTTCACCTGGCAGGGGCTGGCCGGGCAACTGCCGATGGTGGGCGTCGTCCTGCTGGGGTTTTACGGGTACGCGCGCGGCCTGGTCAGCCTGGGCCAGATCACGGCGGCGACGGTGTACCTCCAGCAGATGAACGGCCCGGTCGACCGGATCATCCAGACGATCAACAATATCCAGGTCGGGATCGCCTCGACCTC
>JAIRVA010000008.1 GCA_031254155.1 Propionibacteriaceae bacterium | reverse complement strand
GCAGGAACACCACGTGTTTGTGGGTACGGTACGCGACAACGTGGTACTCGCCCGCGAGGACACGACGGGCGACGACGAGGTGTGGGAGGCCCTGCGGACGGTTGAGGCGGCGGAGTGGGTGGAGCGGCTGCCGGACGGCCTGGACACGATGGTGGGCTCCGGGCGGACGGCGCTCACCCCCGGCCAGGCCCAGCAGATCGCCCTGGCGCGCCTGGTCATCGCGGACCCGCACACCTTGGTACTGGACGAAGCGACCAGCCTGATCGACCCGACGACGGCCCGGAACGTCGAGGGGTCGATGTCCGCGCTGCTCACGGGCCGGACGGTGGTCGCCATCGCCCACCGGCTCCACACCGCGCACGACGCGCACCGGATCGCGGTCGTGATCGACGGACGGATCGCCGAGCTGGGCAGCCACGACGAGCTGATGAGGCTGAACGGGGAGTACGCGCGGCTGTGGAGGGCGTGGACCACGTAGGGGACCGGGGCAGGGGGCGGTCGGGGCGCGGGGAGTCGTCAGCTTCGGCTGGAAGAGGTACGGGTTGTGGCGCAGCGTGGTAGCGCACTTGACTGGGGGCCCGCCGACGGTCGCAGGATGGGACAGCGGGCCGGTCTTTGTAGTAGAATCACTGAGGTTCACCGGCTCCGGCCGGTAGGTACGGGTTGTGGCGCAGCTTGGTAGCGCACTTGACTGGGGGTCAAGGGGTCGCAGGTTCAAATCCTGTCAACCCGACTGAATGGTCGTTTGTTTTTCCTAGTCAAACTGTGTTTCCCATGAATGGCGACACGATGGACTCATTCCTCGCACGCATCTCGTGTTAGTAGTAGGATTTGATCCATGGCGAAGACACTGTCTGCGTTGCCGCCGACGTTTGTTGCGAAGGCAGCGCGATCCTTGGGCGTACATCCGCGTGAATTGTACGCCTGGCGGGATGCGGGTGACATCCGCGAGTTGTCGCGTGGCGTGTTTCGCAGGAGTGACGCGCCTGTCCCGACCTACCCGGACCTGTTGGCGATGGCGTCGCGTGCCCCGCGCGCGGTGGTGTGTGGCTTGTCGGCTGCCGTGGTACACGACCTGACCGACGAGTTGGTGCCTCGGGTGCAGATCGCTGTTCCCAAAGGTGCGTGGGCTCCCAAGATCGATTATCCGCCCACCACCGTGTTCCGCTTCGCCTCTGAAACCTTTGAAGTGGGGCTGACTACTGTAGAGGCCGCTCCCGACGAACCAGTGCGGGTCTACGATGCCGCGCGTACGGTGGTGGACTTGATGAGGCTGCGGCATCGTTTCGGTGAGCCAATCGCCCACTCCGCGTTGAGCCGCTACCTCGCTGTGACTGGTGCGCGCCCTGGCTTGTTGCTGGAGTATGCACAAGAGCTTGGTGGATTTGATGCCGTACGGGTAGCGGTTGACATAGCGAGCGCCCGATGAGCCTCCCCGCCCGTGACACCGCTGCGGGGCGGGCATATCTGGATCTGCAAAACCGGGCGCGCCGTGAACAGCGAGGTACCCAAGAGCTTCTGACTATGTACGTCGTGGAGCGTTGGCTCGCTCGGTTGGCGGCGTCGGGCTTTGCCGGAGATTTCATCCTCAAGGGCGGGATGTTGCTGGCAGCATTCGGCAACCGTCGTCCGACTCAAGACGCCGATGTTTTGGCCCGTAACATGTCCGCCGACCAAGACACCGTTGCAGTCCGTGTTGCCGGCATCGCCGCTCTCGCCTCACCCGATGGTGAAGATGGGGTGGAGTTTCTGCCCGCCACGATCAGGACCCGCATTATTCGTGACGACGCGCTGTACGTCGGTGTACGGGTGACAATGGATGCCAAGATCGCCACCGCTGATGTGCGGCTGCGCCTTGACATCAACTTCGGTGATCCGGTCACGCCCGCACCGCAAACCATTGAGTTGCCCGCGTTGCGCCCGGACGCCCGACCGGTACGGCTGCTTGGTTACCCCGTCGAGACAGTGCTGGCCGAGAAAATCGCAACCGCAATCAACCTCGGGGCTGTCAGCACGCGGGTGCGCGACTGGTCCGACATCTACACCCTGACGGGCGCTCACCCAATCCAGCACGCCACCGCACGAGAAGCGCTCGTTGCGACCACGGAGTTCAGAGGCACCGAGTTGGTCCCGCTGTCCCAGGCGATCGGAGTTTTAGTCCAACTGCGTACCCAGACCTACCTCGCCTACCGGCGCAGCCTCGGGGTGGAGGGTGAGCACTTGCCCGGCAAGTTCAGCGAAGTTGTAGATGCGGTCGTCACATTCGCCGACCTTCTCAGTGAAGAGTGCCCGGAGACGACCTGGGATCCGGTCAAACGGCGCTGGCGCCCGACCTAGCCACATTGCGGAGTGGACCAATCAGGTGACCCTCTCGCAGCAGGCCCCCAAAATGAGGTGGGCTGAATGGCCCGCTGAAACGAAAACAGGTCTCGAGCGCTGCCCGGTTGTGTGGCGTGCGTTGGTGGATCTCCAGCGGTCTCGCCTACCGCGAACAATATGACATCTACGCTGCGATCCCGCTCGACTCAGTAACTGGCGACTTCGCCCACACAACCACCATACCTAGTAGTTCGTGGGTTACGCCTCACCCAGATATCCGATAGGCTTCGAGTGTTGAATGAGGCATGGTGTCCAGGAGGAACGGGTGGGCTTGTTTGGACGGGCGAGGAGCAAACCTCGAGATCGGTCTTCCGCTAACGTGTCCGAACCTTCGTTGGGTTGTCCGGGTGGGAGGGCAAGCAGCGTAGGCGCTGTCGCCCGTCTTGTGCCACCAGATCACACTGGCAGCGATGCGCTTTTGCGCCGTTTCCTAACCACAACTGCTCTTAACTGGTTCGCTATGTCGGCTGAGAATGTCCTAGCTGCTCTGATTCAAAGCGACTGCCTGGAGTATGGCTTCATCCAGCGGACTTGGGATGTGCGCGTCCCTGTCGAGTGTAGGGGTATCGCGAGGGATGGGTCCCAATATTGTGCGAGAACCGGGTACGCTCAAGACGCGCCGTACTTCCCCTACATGCAGTATTATGTCGACCTCCTTAATGTGCTCACCACGCGTAAGGAAGCTATTTTCGAGGAGATGGACGCACTCGCAGGAAATGGGCAGTCGCCATATACATACGAGTTCCACGGCCAACAGGGGACCAACTTTCGGCCGCGCCGCGATGGAACTTTCACTCTTTGCGTTCCCGACGGCGCCAAGGGTGTGAGGGAGGACTTCTCGGCGAACGCCGTCGTCGAGGTGGTGGGTACCAGCTACACGGATGCGAGACAGATACTCAGTAACGTGATTCGAGATGGTGGCGGGCTCTGGAACGTCGGTGGCTACCAGGAGCATGAAATAAGGCTCCTCCTACAGGCCGAGCCAGATAACCCATATGACGGCGATGCAGTGTTGGTGATGTCGGAATATCCGACTCCTCCGAAAGCTCGCGTTTCCAGAGCTGGGAAGATCGGTTATCTGCCACGAGGTTCAGGAGTGGTGCTCAATGGTCCTACACCGGTTGACGCCATTGTTAAGGAGGGATTTGGGTCGTTTTGGGTGAAGATTGATCTGACTCAGGTAACATAGTCACGAGCCCTCGTCTTCGGGGCGGCCCTACGAATGAGTGCCGGACTGCCTGGGAGATCAAGTACGCGACCAGTCGCCAAACTCGTAATGGCCGCCAATCACAGCCGAATGGCGTCGTTATGGCGATTGAAGAGAGTCTGCTTGACGCAGACAATCGCTTCACGGAAAACAGCACTACGCGCCTGATCGAGAGCCAGTCCGATCCGTACATGGTCACCGTGAGTGATCTACTTGATCACCCTCAGACATGTGTGGAAGCGGCGTTTCAGAATGCACAGCAACGTAACGGTCAGCGGTGAGACTGCGCGGTAAGTGGCCCCAGACGCGAACGGCGGCATGTTCACCCGGCTCCTGGTACGACTTGTGTGGTGTTTGCAGAGGGACACTAGAGCGACTTCCGTTCAACCGGACAATAACCCTCGCTCGCCAACCTCAATGAGCCCACTGGACCTGAGGCGAGCAGTATCGCGTGCGTACCGTCTATCTGCACGCGTGCCTTCGCTACGTCAATCGGGGGCGCCGCGAGGAGGCCTGATGATCCCCCGGTTCTTTGCCCGTTGCTTAACAAAACGGTACCAAAATCGGTCCTCCGTCAACTGCTCAACCTCGATTGGGCAATATTTTACCTTGTTAAACCGGAATTGCTTGGGTTCGCTGTGGTCAGAACTTGCTTACCCGTTCTTTAACAAGACGCCCGTCCGGGATGGTTCTACGGGTGGATACTGCGCCGCCTCGCCGATGTCGGGTGTTCTTCTATCTGTATACAGATACACTTCTAGTGTAAGCGATTAGGAGAAGGATAGTGGCCGGGGATGTACTGACGTTGGATGGGGCTCGTCGTGCGGGCATCTCCAAGGATGAGGTGTACGCGCGGGTTAAGGGCGGTCGGCTAGATCGGGTTGGACGGGGGGTGTTCGTTGATCCGGTGTCCGTTGATCCGTCGTTGGCTAGTCTGGCGGGTGCGACGCTGGTCCAGGACCGGGCGACGATGTGTTTGACGAGTGCGCTGGCCGTCCACGGGTTGAGTGACGCGATCCCGGACGCGACGGATGTCGCGTTGCCGCGGGGCGTGCGGCATCCGTCTGGGTTCGGTCATGTGGTCTGGCATTCGTTCGATGTGGCGACGTTCGATATCGGGCGTACGCCATTCCGGACAGTGGGTGACGTGGAGGTGTTCGCGTACTCGGCCGAGAGAACAATCATTGACTGTTTCCAGCTGGCGTACCGGGAGGGATCGGATCAGGCTCACCTCGCGCTACGGCGCTGGTTGCGTGCCCGGCGGGGTGTCCCGTCGCACCTGCTGGATATGGCTCGGTCGTTCCCGCGTGTCGCCCCACGGATCAGGCAAGCGTTGGAGGTGTTGCTGTGAGTCCGGCTCCGACCCGCGACACCCGCAGCAAACCAAGACGCGGTTGATCTTGCGTCGTTTTGTCAGAGTCGACCGATAGGCTTTGGTACATGGTTTCTGAGGACCCGTTGGCTTTGCTTGCTCCTGAAGCGCGTGCCCGTGTTCTCATTGATTCGCAACTGGCGGCGGCGGGGTGGGTAGTTCAGGATCGTGCGGGCCTCAACTTGTTCGCTGCCCAGGGTGTTGCGGTGCGCGAGAAGGTCATGGCCGCAGGACATGGGCGCTCTGACTACGTACTTTACGTGGATAAGCGTGTGGTCGGGGTGATTGAGGCGAAACCCGCAGGTACTCCTTTGTCGGGAGTGGAGTGGCAGTCGGCGATGTACGCGGATGGTCTGCCCCGAGAGGACCGGCTTCGAGCCGTACTCCGCAGCGATCGGCTGCCGTTCGTTTTCGAGGCTTCCGGCTCCGAGGTTCATTTCACCAACGGTTTCGACCCCAAGCCACGCGCTCGTCGTCTGTTCAGCTTCCCTCGGCCGGAGTCCCTGGCGCGATGGCTGCGAGAAGCCGATGATGATCCAGCTTGGCCGACGTGGCGCTCACGCATGGCGACGATGCCTCCTTTGGTCATCGAAGGATTGCGTCCCGCCCAAATCGATGCGATCCATGGCCTAGAGTTCTCGCTTGTCCAGCAGCGGTACGCCCGGTCTTTGATCCAGATGGCGACCGGCGCGGGCAAGACGTTCACGGCGATCACCAGCGCGTACCGGTTGCTGAAGTACGGTGGTTTCCACCGCGTTCTGTTCCTGGTGGATCGCAACAACTTGGGCGACCAGACGCTGTCGGAATTCCGGAACTACCGTTTGCCAGACGACGGCCGCCGGTTTACTGAGGTGTACGGGGTGGACAAGCTGACCCGGGCCGGGATGCTCCCATCGTCGTCTGTGGTCATCTCCACCATCCAGCGGGTGTATTCGGTATTACGGGGACAGGAGGTGGCCGACGCTGACGATCCGGATCTTGACACGTACACCCCTGACGTACCAGTAGCCGTCGAGTACAACCCCGATCTGCCGCCGGAGAGTTTCGACCTGGTGATCGTGGACGAAGCACACCGCTCGATTTACGGCGTGTGGCGCGGCGTCCTCGATTATTTCGACGCGCACATTGTCGGGCTGACGGCGACACCCGGCAAGCAGACCTTCGCGTTTTTCGAGCAGAACCTCGTGTCGGAGTACACCTATCCGCAGTCGGTGGCGGACGGGGTGAACGTCGATTTTGACATATATCGCATCAAGACCGAGATCACCGACCAGGGTGCGACCATTGAGGCGGGGACCGTTGTCCCTATCGTTGACAAGCGGACTCGGGCGCAACGTCTGGAAGTGTTGGACGATGACCTGGCGTACACCCCTGGCCAACTCGACCGGGCAGTCACATCCGTCAACCAGATCCGGCTTGTCCTGGAAACGTTCCGCGACCGTTTGTTCACGGAGATCTTTCCTGGTCGTACGGCCGTGCCGAAAACGCTGGTCTTCGCCAAAGATGACGCCCACGCCGAGGAAATCGTCACCCAGGTGAGGCAGGTGTTCGGCGAGGGCAACGAGTTCGCGGCGAAAATCACGTACACCGCCAAACACGCCAAGAACAGGCTGCAGGCGTTCCGGACTTCGCCTAACCTGCGCGTCGCGGTGACGGTGGACATGATCGCGACCGGTACGGACGTCAAGCCGCTGGAGTGTGTGTTTTTCATGCGGGACGTACGTTCCGCTCAGTACTTCGAGCAGATGAAGGGCCGGGGTGCTCGGACGATCCCGGATGCCGACTTCCGGTCTGTCACGCCGGACGCGACGCACAAGACGAGGTTTGTGCTTGTGGACGCGATCGGTGTCACCGAGCACCGTTTCGTGGAACCGCCGCTCAATCGGCTGTCCGAGAAGGCTATCTCGTTGAAGAAGCTGTTCGAGAAGGCCGCCGCGCTCACCATCACCGAGGACGAGGCCGCCACACTGGCCTCCCGGTTGGCAGTCTTGGAGCGCCAACTGACGGATGCCGAACGCGTTGAACTGGACGGGTTGGCCGGGCAGCCACTCAAGCAGATTGTCCGCGGCCTGGTTGACGCGGTCGACCCAGACGTGCAGGCGCGGGCACTCGCTGCTCGCCCCGACGATCAGCCAACTGCTGTGATCCGTGAACTCATCGAGCAGGCGGTCGTCCCGCTCGCGGCCAACCCGGAGCTGCGTTCGCGCATCCAAGAGTTACGGGCTGCCCACGATCGGGTGATCGACGAAGTGAACGCCGACCGCCTACTGGACGCTTACGGGGTGGTGGACACCGAGCGTGCTCGCTCCATTGTTGAAAGTTGGCGCAGCTACCTGGAGGAGCACCGTGACGAGATCACCGCGATCCAGGTGATGAACGCTGTTCGTGGTCGTTCCAACACGGTGTCCCACGTCACGTTTACGCAGATCAAGGAGTTGGCC
>JAIRVA010000326.1 GCA_031254155.1 Propionibacteriaceae bacterium | reverse complement strand
GTGTCCCGCTAAGGGCGTCATCTGACGACCAACCCGCCCCTGCCGGGCGGGTTTTGTCGTCTTAGCCAGTAGTCTGGAAGACACCATGGACCAGAAGACCACCGCCTTCGCCAAACTGGCGACACCCCTGGACCGCGTACTGGGCGCGGACACCGCGAAGGCGTTCCGCGCGCTGGACTGCGAGACGCTGGGCGACCTGTTACGGCTGCTGCCGCGCCACCTGATGGCCGGGACCGAGATGACCGACATCCGGTCGCTCATCGCTCAGAGACGGTCGGGCGACGAATACGTGGCCCTGGTGGCGCGCGTCGCCGACTTCGAGCGGAAGAGGGGCGCCGGCCGCGAACGCCTGGAGGTCCGTCTCACCGACGGCAAGGGTACGCTCACTGCGACGTTTTTCGGACAGCCCCACCACCTCCACCACTGGGAAAGCCTGTTCCGGACCCCGGCGCGGGGGATTTTCGCCGGGAAGCTCGGGTGGTTCAACGGCCATCCGCAGTTGGCGAACCCCGCGTTCGTGATCATCACCGAGCAGGGCTTCGTGGGGTCGAAGCTCGCCCAGAAGGTGGCGAGCCGGGTCGTGAAGAGTTCGTACGTCGGTCTGTACCCGCAGACGGCCAAGCTACCGACCTGGACGGTGGCGGAGTGCATCGAACTGGGCCTGGGGTACCTCGAGGGCGTGACAGACCCGCTGCCGGCCTGGGTCCAGCGGGCTGCCGGGGTCTCCGACCTGCTGTGGTCGTTCACCAATGTTCACACCCCGGTGAGCCGGCCCAAATTTGAGGCGGGGGTACGCCGCCTGCTCTTTGACGAGGCCTTCGCCGCCCAGGTGGCCATGGCCTACCGGCGGGCGGACACCGCGACCCACACGGCCCGCCCGCGGCTGCCGCGGGCCGACGGGCTCGTCACCCGCCTCGACGCCCGTCTGCCGTTCACGCTGACACCGGAGCAGCTCGCGGTGGGGGAGGCCATCACGGCCGACCTCGCCCAGACGCGGCCGATGCAGCGCCTGCTGCAGGGCGAGGTCGGGTCGGGCAAGACCGTCGTGGCGCTGCGGGCGATGCTCGGCGTGGTCGACGCGGGCGGCCAGGCCGTCCTGATGGCGCCGACCGAGGTCCTCGCCCAACAGCACGCGCTGACCGTGACGGGCTTGCTCGGCGATCTGGCGGCGGGCGACCTGCTGTCCGGCGGGACCGGGACCGACGTGGTCCTGCTCACCGGGTCGATGACGGCAGCGGCGAAGGGCGAGGCGGTCGCCCGGATCGCCTCGGGCCGGGCGGGGATCATCATCGGTACCCACGCGCTGCTGACGCGGGGAATCCAGTTCCACGACCTCGGGCTCGTGGTGGTTGACGAGCAGCATCGCTTCGGGGTGGAGCAACGGGGCGCCCTGGCCGACCGGGAGGTCCGGCCCCACGTCCTGGTGATGACCGCCACGCCGATCCCGCGGTCGGTCGCGATGACGGTCTTCGGGGACCTCGATGTCTCCACGCTGGCGGAGATCCCGGCCGGCCGCGCCCCGGTCACGACCACCGTCGTTGACGCGGTCCTGCGGCCGGCGTGGGTCGAGCGGGCGTGGGCCCGGGTCCGGGAAGAGGTGGCCCGGGGCCGTCAGGCGTACATCGTGGCGCCCCGCATCGACAAGACGGACGGTCGCGAGGGCGCGGCGGTCACGGAACTCGCCGACCAACTCGGCGCCGGGGCCCTCAAGGGCCTGCGGCTCGCGGTCCTGCACGGCCGGCTGCCGGCCAGCGAGAAGACCGAGATCATGGCCCGGTTCTCCCGGGGCGAGGTTGACGTCCTCGTCGCCACGTCGATGGTCGAAGTCGGGCTCGACCAGCCGAACGCCTCCATGATGGTGATCTCGGACGCCGAGCGGTTCGGGATCTCCCAGCTTCACCAGTTGCGGGGACGCATCGGGCGGGGCAGCCATCCCGGTCTCTGTCTCCTGCTCACCCGCGCCGAAGCGGGGACTGCCGCCCGCGACCGGCTGGAGGCGGTGGCGGCGACCCGCGACGGGTTCGTCCTCGCCCAGGCCGACCTGGAACAACGCCGCGAGGGGGACGTTCTCGGGCTGAGCCAGTCGGGCCGGCGCAGTACGCTGCGGCTGCTCCGCGTCCTCGACCACGCCGACCTCATCGCGTTGGCCCGCGACATCGCGGACCAGGTGGTGGCGCGTGATCCCGGGCTCACCGACGCGGGCATCGCCGACTACGTGGCCGACATCGAAGCCCGCGCCGCGACCGATCTCGACGACGCGGCGTAGATCAGCACTTTCTTAGCGGTACTTCTCAATCGGGTCGGGTCCGAACTCGAACTTCCGGGCCGAGATCGACGTGACACAGATACGGACGAAGACCGTCTTCACCGTGGGTACCCAGGGCCGCAGGTGCAGGGCTTCGACTTCGGCGATCTCCTCCACGGCCCGCACAGGCGTGGCGGGCCCCTTGGCGATGACGGAGTAGCCACACTGTTCGTCCCACATGTCGACCTCGAAGGTGGCGAGACCGAACGCCATCAGGTCGGAGAGTTTGGCCCCTTCGGCGGTGCGGAAGATGATGCACTCGCCGTCGATCGCGTAGTTGACGGGGAAAATGTCCACGCCAACGTCGGCTTGGACGGCGAGACGGCCAAGCTGCCCGCTGGCGAGCAGGTCCCAGGCTTTGTCGGTGTCGAGATAGGTGACGGGGGATGCAAGTTCTGTCATGACTTGATTCTGTCACGTAATCTTGGATTGTGAGCAGGATTATCGCTGGTCGGTTGGCCTCCCGTCGTGTCGGGGTGCCCGCCGGGATGTCGACGCGGCCGACGACCGACCGGGTGCGTGAGTCGGTCTTCGCCCGCCTGGCCGCGTGGCTGGGGGTCGCGGACTCGGCGCCGGACGAGCAACTAGCCGGGAAAACCTTCCTCGATCTGTACGCCGGGTCGGGGGCGGTGGGTCTGGAGGCCGTCAGCCGGGGCGCCCAGGCGGAGTGGGTCGAAAAGGATCCGGTGGCGGTCCGCGTCATCCGGTCCAACCTGGCCACGCTGGGCGTCGTGGGTCAGGTCTGGGCGCTGGACGTCGCCCGCTTCCTGGCGGGTTCGGCCCACCCCTACGACATCGTCTGGCTGGACCCGCCGTACGCCCGGCCGGCGCCGGAGCTGGGCCGGGTGCTGGCCGCGGTGGCCCAGGGCTGGGTGGCGGAGGACGGAATCGTCGTACTGGAGCGATCGGGGCGCGGGGGTGTAGAGTTTCCTGAGAGTTTCCTGAGGGTTGAGTCACGACGCTATGGGGACACAATCATTGACTACGCCGAGAAGGGGTGAAGGTGAAGGCTGTCGTACCGGGATCGTTCGATCCGTTCACGCTGGGCCACCGCGACATCGTCCAACGGGCCGCGCGGTTGTGCGACCACGTTGTCGTCGCCGTGGGAGTCAACAACACCAAACGTACTATGTTCACAATGGACCGCCGGGTTGAGCTGGCCCGGGCCGGCGTCGCCGGTCTCACGAACGTGTCGGTAGCCGCGATGACGGGGCTGCTGGTCGACTTCTGCCACGACCACGGCGCCGCCGTGGTGGTCCGGGGTGCCCGGAGTGGCGCCGACTTTGACGCCGAATGGGCCATGGCCACGATGAACGCGTCTCTGGGCGCGGTCGAAACCATCATCCTCCCGGCGGCGGCCGCCATTGGGTACATCTCGTCGACTCTGGTACGGTCGGTCGCCGAGGCGGGCGGCGACATCTCAGCGTACGTACCATCTTCCGTGTTTTCGTTAATGCAAAAGGAGCTGTAAATGGGCGACACGCAGACCGAACGTCGTTTGAGGGACCTGAAACGGTCCATTGTGGAAGCGAGGTCGGTACCGATGTCCGCTTCGTGCATGATGAACCGGGCGGAGACACTCGCCATCATCGACTCGATCATCACGGGCTTGGATGAGGAACTGGAGGCGCGGACGAAGCAGGAGACGGCGACGGCGTCACGGCGCGGCTGGGATATTGTCGACCAGACCGAGATCGTCCAGGAGGCCCGGACCCGGGCCGCCCGGATCGAGGCGAAGGCAAAGGCCGAGCAGGAGGAACTCCTGGCCGAGGCTGATCGCTACGTCGAGACCCGGCTCGCGGCCTTCGAGGCCGAGTTGCAGGTGACGCTGTCGCGGGTCGGCGTCATGCGGGAGCGGCTGATGAGCAAGTCCAAGCTGGAGGACGGCGACGAGCCGCTCACCACGATCATGCCCCGCTGGAACCTCTGACGTGTCCGGTAGCGACTTCCAGGTCAGCCTGAGGGACCTCAAACGGACCCAGGGGGCCCACAAATCCTTCCGGGTGGAGGGGACCTACGCGGTCGTCGCGGCGGCCGGTCTGGCTGTGCTGCCGGCCGGGCGTCTGGTCGTCGCGGAAGGTACGCTTGAGGCCGTCGGCGACGGCGTCTTGGTGACAGCGATCGCCCAGGCCGAGGTGGACGCGCAGTGCTCACGGTGTTTGACGCCGTTCGTGACCCCGGCCGAGGTGGCAGTCCAAGAGCTGTTCGTCTACGACGACCGGGTGGACGAGTTTGACGACGAGGATGTGCTCCCGATCGTGGGGGACCAAATCGACCTGGCCGACGCGATCCGCGACGCGATCCTACTCGACCAGCCGCTGATCCCGCTCTGCCGGGAGGATTGCCGCGGGCTGTGCCCGCGGTGCGGCGCGGATCTCAACACCACGCCGGACCACCAGCACGCCGGGGTCGTGGACGACAATCCGTTGGCGCGCGCGTTGGCCGACGCGCGGCGAAGGGGGTAAGATGCTAGGGTTGCCCACCGCGAGGCGGGCGAGGAGTGAGGAGAAGACCAGTGGCTGTTCCGAAGCGGAGAATGTCGCGTGCTAACACGCACGCCCGTCGTTCCCAGTGGAAGGCTGAAGCGCCCCAGTTGGTGACGTGCGCGAACGCGGCCTGCGGCGAGAAGCATCTGCCGCACACGGCGTGCCCGGCGTGCGGCCAGTACGGCCCGCGGGGTTCGCGGCGCCAGGTGCTCGAGGCCTAACGGGATGTGAGCCGGCTCACCAACCAGCTCGACCAGTTGGGGATTCACGTTGACCCCCAACTCATGGACCTCGCCTTCACGCACCGGTCGTGGGCGTACGAGAACGGCCGCGGCGCGACGAACGAACGCCTAGAGTTCCTAGGCGATTCGGTCCTCGGTGCGATTATCACCGAACACATTTTTGAGGTGTACGCCGAACGTCCCGAAGGGCAACTGTCCAAGATACGGGCCTCCGTCGTCAGCAGCCACACGCTGGCCGCGGTGGCGCGTGGGTTAGGGGTCGGCGACAGTCTCAAACTCGGCCGGGGCGAGATCGCCACCCACGGGGAGGCCAAGGAATCGATCCTGGCCGACACGATGGAGGCCATCATCGGGGCCGTCCACCTGACCGGTGGCTTTCCGGTCACGCGGGCCTTTGTCCACGCCGTGATGGACACCGTGATCGCCGACACCGCCGACCGGGGCGCCGGGTTGGACTGGAAGTCCAGCCTGCAGGAACTCGTCACCTCCCTTGAGCTTGGGCTGCCCGAGTACGTCTGCGCCGTCTCCGGTCCCGACCATGAACGTGTTTTTACGGCCGACGTACTCATCGGGGACCGTGTCCGCGGTACCGGCGTCGCGTCCAGCCGGCGGGGCGCCGAGCAAAAGGCCGCGGAGGTCGCGTACGAGGCGTTGACCGAGCCAGCAGAAGGGTAGCCCCATGAAACATTTCTTCGCCCGGTACCGGGGCAGTCTCGGCCAACTCGCGCGGTTCTCGATCGTCGGCGGCTCCGGAGTGGTGATCAACCTCCTCATCTTCTACGTGGCCAAGCGGGTGGCCCCCCTCATCTGGTCCAGTGCCACGTTGAACGGCATCTGGTGGCCCATCCCGGGGACGGACTTCAACGTGCGGTGGTACTCGGTGTTCTCCCTCGTGGCCTTCGTCGTGGCCAATCTCAGCAACTACCAGCTCAACCGGATGTGGTCGTTCCGCTCGACCCACCACGCCGGGTGGTTCAAGGAGCTGTGGCCGTTCTTCGTCGTCGGCCTGGCGGCACAGGGGCTGGTCATGGGCATCGAAGTCGTGCTCATGAACGACAAGTCCCCGCTCGGGCTGCCGCGGTCGGTGTTCGACGACAGTACCGGTTTCCGGACGATGGGCTACTGGGCCCACGTCATCGCGATCGGCATCTCCGTACCCGTGTCCTTCTTCCTCAACAAGTTTTGGACCTTCCGGGCGATCCGGCGCCAGCCAGCGCCGGCGGACGACGCGGGGGGGCCATGTACCTAAAGAAGCTCACCCTACGTGGCTTCAAGTCCTTCGCCTCCACGACCACCCTGGTCCTCGAACCGGGGATCACCTGCATCGTCGGGCCCAACGGGTCGGGCAAGTCCAACGTGGTCGACGCCCTCGCCTGGGTGATGGGGGAGCAGGGGGCCAAGACGCTCCGGGGCGCCTCGATGGAGGATGTCATCTTCGCCGGGACGAGCAAACGGGCGCCGCTCGGCCGGGCCGAGATCCAGCTCACAATTGACAACACTGACGGTGCATTGCCGATCGACTACACCGAGGTGACGATCTCGCGGACGAAGTTCCGCAACGGGAACTCGGAGTACGCCATCAACGGCGCCACCTGTCGCCTGCTCGACGTCCGCGAACTGCTGTCCGACTCCGGCATCGGCCGGGAGATGCACGTCATCGTCGGCCAGGGGCACCTGGAGCAGATCCTGCAGGCGACGCCGGAGACGCGTCGCGGCTTCGTGGAAGAGGCCGCCGGCGTCCTCAAGCACCGCGAACGCAAGGAGAAGGCGCTGCGGAAGCTCGACGCGACCGAGGCCAACCTCCACCGGCTGACTGACCTGCTGGCCGAGATCCGCCGCCAGTTGAAGCCTCTCGGCCGCCAGGCTGAGGTGGCCCGCCGCGCGACGGCGGTCCAGGCGGATCTGCGGGACGCGAAAGCCCGCCTGCTCGCGGACGACCTGGTCCAGGCGACCAGTGAGCTGGCGACCGAACTCGCCGACGAACAGTCCGTCCGGGAGCAGCGGCGGGCGGCCGAGGCCGGGCTCGCGGCCGCCCGGACCGAGGAGGACGAGTCGCGGGCCGCGGCGGTGGCCGCCGAGGGCGCGTACCGCCGGATCCAGGAGACCTGGTTCGCGCTCGCCGGCGTGGGCGAACGCGTCCGGTCGGTCGTCACGCTCGCGGGCGAACGGGTCCGGGTGGCCGAAGCCCTGCCGCCGGAGACGCCGAACCCGGCGCGTGATCCCGAGACGTTACTCGCCCAGGCCGCCAAGGTGGCGGATGACGAGGCCCGGCTGCGGACGGAAATTGACGCGCGGGCGGCGCGGCTGACGGAGGCGACCGCGGCCCGGACCGCCGCCGAAACCGCCCACGCGGCGGCCGAGCGGGCATTCGAAGTCCTGGTCCGGGCCAACTCGGACCGTCGCGAGGGTCTGGCCCGGCTGTCGGGTCAATTGGCCACCCTGAAGACCCGGCTCGAAGCGGGTGCCGCGCGACTCCAGCAGCTGCGGGCGGCGGTGGCCGCGGCGGACGAGAAGGCACTAGTGGCCGACCGGGAACATGCGGACCGCCAGGCCAGCCTGCCCGATCTCGAGGCGGGCGAGCACGATCTTGACTCCGCTTACGAAGCGGCGGCCGGCGTGGCCGAGGCGGCGAAGGCCGGGGTGGAGGCCCGCCGCGGCGACCTGCGGGCGCTGACCGAACGGCGGGCGGGTCTCGTCGCGCGGGCGGAGGCGCTCCGGCTGGCGGCGCGGGCGGCCGACGATGGCGCGGCCTGGCTCGCCGCCCAGGACTTGCCCGGAGTGCAGGGGCCGCTCGCGACGATGATCCGCGTCGAGCCGGGGTACGAGCGGGCGGTGGCTGCCGCGCTTGGCCCCGTGGTCGAGGCGGTCGTCGTGGGCGACCTCGGCGCGTCCGTGGCGGCGGTCGCGGCGCTGACGGCCGCGGAGCGCGGCCGGGCGGGCTTGGTGGTCGCGGGCGGTACGGCGGTGGTACCGCCCCGGTCGGTCATGGCCGTGGTGACGGGCGACGCCGGTGTCCTGGCGGCGCTGACGAGTCTCATCGGGGAGGTCCGGCTCGCGGAGACGCTCGCCGAGGCGCGTGGCCTCGCGGAGGCGGGCGCGACCGTGGTGACCCCGGACGGGGCGTACCTCAGCCCCCGGCTGGTCTGGGGCGGCTCGGACAGCCACCAGTCGGCCATCCAGTTGGCGGCGGCCCTCGCGGACGCGGAGGCCGAGCTGGTCGTGGTTGACGACGACGTGGCCCGTGGCGAGGCCGGGTTGGCGGCGGCGGAGGCGCGCAGTCTGGAGGCCGATGCCGCTTTGGCCGCCGCCATCCGGGCCCTCACCGAGTCGGATGCCGCCC